>NZ_JBRCAD010000105.1:0-74721 GCF_053493415.1 Trichothermofontia sp.
ACAAGTTTCGCTATTTGCAACTAGAACTCAGCCGTCGCTGTTCGCTCGTCCATTGGAGCTACGATTTGCTTCCAGAAACGCTTGTATGACTCTCGCACCCTCAAGTGTAAAGTTTTATATCTGGATTCAACACTTCTGGATTGATTGCCAAGGTTTTTGGGAATACTTACTTGACCAATTAACTTAGAGTGAACGCGACTATAGCGATAACCTTTTGCTTGTAAAAATTGATTGATTGTCTCTCGCCCTAAATGATCAATTAACTGATTAGTTGCAATATTGTTACTATGATTGATCATTTCTTGCATGAGTACCTGAAGTGAATAATACTTGCCTGGTACAATTTCACCAGAGTCCTCAGTATAATTTCCCTGTTGGACCTGAATAGATGTATCCCAACTTGATTTTCCTTCCTTAATTTGGTGAACTAGGGCTAGGGCGATCGGTACTTTAATAAGACTTGCTGGATCTGAAATCGATAAATGGCCATGATGATGCCGACACTCCTCTTCAAGATTACAAATACTGAGGTATGTCCTTGACAAGAGGTTTCTATTTTGCAAAATATCTTCGATAAACTGAGACTGACTTGCTTCTAATCTGTATTTAGCAACAGCGTGATTTCTAGAATATTCAATAATTTTTTGCTGTGCTCGTAATCGCCACATTGAGTCAACCGGAATTTGCTTTAATAGCGCGATCGCAGCCTGCCAATTTTGTTCCGATTCTTGCCAAGTACGGAAGGTTGGTTTCTTCGCATTCGCCAATTGAGCGGCTGCCATTGCATAGTTGACTGCTGTATGCCAACTATATCGAGCCTGTTCCTCAGCATAGATCTTTTGTTCAACTGTAGCTAAAGCTAGTAAGCAGGTTTCAATTGGATTACAATCAGAATTTTGCTGAGCCAATATTAAACTTGTGATACCTGAGACAACTTGATGTTGAATCTTATCTTGGATGGCTAGACGCAAAGCATATAATTCTTCGAGTGATCGAATACCTAGCCAAACATTAGATCCCAAAATCTTTTCCTGATAGTGTAAATGAAATAGTTCAGGAATAGTGACAAACTGATAATGACGTTGCTTCAGTTCATGAATTAATAATGGCAGTGCTGCTACAGTTTGAGTTCGATTACCACCATCATCATGCATGAGGACAATCCCCCCATTACTCACCTGGCTTAAAACATTATTTAATAATTTAGAAACTGACGGTTGAGTATAGTCTAAAGAGTCTGCCGACCACATGACTACGGCATAATTATTCTTTTGAGCATGGGCAACCAGACCATTATTCATAAAACCGCCCGGTGGGCGAAAGAGAACACTTTTTTCACCTATAATCTCCTCAATAATCTGTGTTGTTCGATCGATTTGGCTCGCGGCGATCGTTGGATTCATTGCATGGTAAGGATGACTCCAGGAATGATTACCAATAGCATGACCCGATTGAGCGATCGTTTTGACAAGATTGGGATATGCTTTAACAGCTTGCCCCACCAGGAAAAAGGTACCCTGAATTTGATGTTCTTCAAGAATTCGAAGAATTTGTGTTGTTGAGTTTGGCCACGGACCATCATCAAAGGTTAAGGCAATTACCTTCCTTGGCGTATTCAAAGAGATGTGACTAACAATTTTTCCTGAAAAACTTTCAGGTATGAGATTATTTGTCTGCTTAGCTGCTACCCGTCTAATATGCAAAAGTTCCTGTTCAAGCAAAGCCTGTATCTCTGGTGCAGCCATTTGCTTCTGCAAGGACATGACTGGAGATAACCATAGGTTAGAAGCTTCAGGAGAGATGATGACATCATCCAAATCTTGACTGGTATTGACTTGATAAATTTCGTGCAGATTTAGCCATACAATACCGATACTAACAGCACTGATAATAATAATAAAAATATATTTTAAATAGCGATGATTGAGTAAGTATTTGATAAAACACACATAGCCATTGAGTTTTCTGTTAGCCTCAGTGGCAACCAAGGATGTGGGTGGGGGGTTCACAATTGAAGCGGATGCCTCATAGGCCAACGCGAGTGTCGTGCCTACCGGCTTTGAGGTTTGGGGCTTGGGGGCAGCAAGCGATCGCGAGGAATGGCGGTAACTGGCAATACGCACCTGTTGGGGCTGCGATCGGCGACTCGCTAAGGTCATCTTAAGTTGAATAACCTCACGCCAAGCAATTTCGGAACGATCGGCAACGTAGCAAAGCACCTGTACCTGCTCAATGGCAGGGGCCGCAAGCTTTTGGAAACCGGCTTGGAGATAGGCAACACAGGAACCTTGCGGGGGAGGCGAGTGCTGCGCTTCTAGCCACAGTTCAAGCTGGCCGCCGCGCCAAACCGCTCTACTTTCCGTATCTGAGAAAGGCAAGGCTGCGTTGACCAGCATCGAAATGGCCAAGGGATGCCCCTGCTTGGCAAGTCTGAGAATTTTCTGCCAATCCATACCGTCTATCCACACACTCTTCTCACACCGCTCGCCTTGGCTCACAGTGCTCTCAAGTATAAGGCGACTATCCCAATTTGTCTGGTTCTAGTAGCCGATATCTACAGAGATTAATCAGCCAGACCGTCGATCGTGCCAGAAATATCTAGGCAATAATGACTCCTGCGCAGGCTTAAACCTTCAACGACTAGGCACCCTCATCAACGTTGATCTCCCTTGGAACCCAACGCGACTAGAACAGCGCATTGGACGCATTAAACACTTTGACCAAACTCGCCCGATCGTCGATATGCTCAACCTGGTCTATCAGGATACGATGAATGAAACGATCGACGAACAATCCAGGCCCAGCGCGATGCCTACCTCAGAGCGATCCTATCAGGATACGATGAATGAAACGATCGACGAACAACTCTCCGAACGCATGAAAAATTGCTTTGATCCCGTTGGTTTTCTCCCCAACACCATTGAACACAAGTGGATTGTCCTCACTTATGTAACTCTTATTTTACGATCCTTTTGGCCAGGGACATGACCCATAAACAGCCCAATCATGGCCTAAATCATTAACGAAATGAATCCATTTCCCGATAACTTGTAACAACAAGTTCTAAACTTTATCATCGCCTTAATCGCTTTGATAGCTAGATTCCCAGCCCAAAGCACCAGACAATCATCAACCCTATCAATAGAGAAAATACTAACCCCAAATCTCGACCAGCCCCCCATTCAAGCCAGCGACAGTAGGTTGTAAAATTTCTGATTAACGTGATTTTTAACCAACGCAGCCGCTTAACGCAGGTATCTCAACCATGACAGCTACCCCGTCCACTTCCACCCTGCCCGCCTTTTGTGAAGGTATTCAATACTTCGGCGATCGCCCGCCCCATTTTGACCAGTATGGCCAAACCCCCGTTATCGCCAGCGGTCATACCGCGATCGCCGATGTCACCGATCGCGCGGCAGCCTTCCAAACCCTACTCACCGCCGATGCCCTGCGTTATCTGATTTTGCAAATGACCGCCAGTAAAGCCTCTGGTCACCCCGGGGGTTTTGCCAGTCAGGCCGAAATCTATGCCGCCCTCACCCTCCTGGGCCACAAAAATATCATCACCGAAGTCGGCCACCACGCCCCCGGCTTCTACGCCGCCATGTTCCTCGATCGCTCCCTGGAGGCAATGGGCATCTACACCGTCCAGCAATTGCGCGATCGCTTCCGGGAAATGCACGGCCTCCTGGGTCACCTGTCGGGCTGCATTCCGGGCTTGCTCAACCCGGCGGGTCCCCTGGGTCAAGGACAGCACTTCGCAATGGCGGCGGCACTGCTCCACCGGGATATTCTCTTCCCCGTCACGATCGGCGATGGCGGCATTGGCGAACCCTACGTCATGAGCAGCATGGCCCACTTTCACACAGCCTTTCCTGGGGTTACCAACTTCCTGCCCATCCTGGTGTGGAACGGCTACTCCCAGGAACACCACAGCATGCTCTCCACCAAATCCGACGACGAGATGATGGCCTACTGGACTGGTAATGGCTTTGAGGAAGTGGTCCTCGTGGATGCCAAGGACTTTGACGACCAGAATCAGCCGGGACCCTTTGTCGATAGCACCCGGTTCTCCTTTGAACAACGCCTTGCCTTCACCCAAGCGGCCCTCGTCGCCACCGATGAAGCAATCCGATCGGCCCTGAGTGGGACCCTCACCGTCCTGATTATCAAACAACTCAAGGGGGCGGGCGTCCATGCCTACGGCTCCAAGTCCCATAACCTCTACGCCCACCACACTTTAGAGAACCCCGATATCATCAACGCCCTGCAAGCACGGGCACTCCACCCCGACGCCTGGCAACTGGTGCGCACCAACTGCGAACGCGCCCACGGCGGTCCCGCTGCCCAAACAGTGGTCACGGAATTTGAATATCCCCTGCCCCCAATTTCCAGCTTGCCCCTCACCGAGTACGCGATCGGGGCCAAACAGGTCGCCACCACCGCAATGGGCCAACTCGTCGCCCACGTCGGTCAAGAAGATCCCAACTTCCTCGTCACCAACGCCGACGGTAACGAAGCCTCCGGGATCGCCAACATCAACCAGGCCCTCAAGATCATCCACCCCACCCCGGACGAACTCTACAACCAGGGACCCAGCGGCCAAGTGTACGAACCCCTGAGTGAAGATGCCTGTGCCGGTTTAGCCGCCGGTTTGGCCCTGATGGGTGCCCGGACCCTCTGGTGTTCCTACGAATCCTTCGCCATCAACGGCCTGCCCATTTGGCAAACCGTCACCCAGGCAATGGCCGAACTGCGGCGGGCGACCCCCTCGACGATCGCCCTATTTACCGCTGGTGCCCTGGAACAAGGGCGGAACGGCTGGACACACCAGCGACCGGAGATCGAAAACTACTTTGCCGCGATGATGCGCAATGGCAACGTCTTCCCCCTGTTCCCCCCCGATGCCAACAGCATTCAGGTGTGCTACGAATGGGCACTGACCACCTGCAACAAGGGGATTACCATCACCGCCAGCAAGTCCCCCCTGCCCATCCGCACCACCTTTGAACAAACCCGCGAGGCCCTGCGCCACGGCGGCGTTACCCTCCAGGAACTATCGGGTCAAGGAACCGTGGTCTTTGCTGTGATTGGGGATATGCCCCTGATTCCCGTCTACGCCGCTGCCGAACAGCTCCAAGCCCAAGGCATTGGCTCCCGCATTGTTGCAGTCATTAACCCCCGACGACTCTATCGGCCCCACGATACGGGTTGGGAAACCTGTTCCTTTCCCGACGGTGAATTTTTAGATGATGCGGGCTTCGATCGCCTCTTTAGCGGCGATGTTCTGTTAGGGATCACCGGCGGCACCAGTGCGATGTTGGAACCCCTGATGTTGCGCAGTCGCGTCACGCGAGATATCTTTGCTTGGCGGCGCGGCGAAACCACAGCATCGGCAGATCAACTCATGGCCTTTAATGGCATTACACCGGAGGCATTGGTGCAGCGAGCGACAACCTTGTTGAGCAGCTAGGCAGGCCGCACTCGGTCATCTCAACCGGCGATCGGGGGGCATTTGGGGTAACCCGTTAAGGTTAATTGGGTAGGTTGGGTCAAATGCCGTGCGACCCAACCGAGTTAGTGCTCGTGTTGGGCCTCGCAGGCTCGACGCCAACCTACAACCCAGCCGTTTACGCCTGACAGACTATTCGTTTGCAGTAACAACTGTAGTCGCTCACCCGACCCGATCGCGCCAATAAGTGCCAAGGGCAGCTTAAACCGAGTCACGACAGCCATAGATAGCCGTCACTTGATGGGTTGCATCCAGTTCCAGGACCAGATCAGCCCCATCCGGTGGCTGAAGCAAGGGTGGGATAAACAAGGCAGGATGCAAGGCTTTCCAAAAGTATTCGACAAATTGCCCGATCGCGGCCTCACTCATCCCAGACTTCCCCGTCGCCCGCATTTGTTGCTCCGCCTGCTGCCGCCAGCATTGGCTGAAGCGGTAGTCACTCGGATACAACACCATGAGGCGATCGAGATACCCCCAGAGGGGCAGGTAAGCATTGAGCGCCTGATTCATATCACGGGCAAAAGCGCGATCGGCAGCCGTGACAATCGGGGGCGGGGCATGTTCAAACACAGCCGGGGCGATCGGTCGCAGCCCCACCAACCACCCTTCAAATAGAACGATCGCAATTCCAGTCACCCACTCTGGGGCCGTGCGATCGCCCGCCCCCCCCCACATCGATTTATCAAACCGAGGAATCGCAACCGGTGCCATTGTCCCCTGCCGTAATTGGTGCAGCACCTGCAAACCCAACTCAACATCATGGGTACCAGGAGGACCCCGCCAAACCAAACGCGGATCTTGACGTTGCAGCCATTGCCGCTCGGCATAGGTTTTATAGAGGTCATCGATCGACAGGTTCAGGGTGGGATAACCGAGGTGGGTCAAAATAGATTGCAAGATCCGCACCAAAGTCGTTTTCCCCGTCCCCTGGACCCCCAAAACACCTTGAATGAAGGGGCGATCGCCCTTGGCGCAGCCAGCGGCAATCTGCTGAGCCAGCGGGAGCCATACCTGCCAGAGGGTGACCAGAAGATCGCCATCAGAGAGCGTTGCCGGGAGAAGCTGGGGATCAGCCCTGAGGCGAGGCCAAAGCGATCGCAGTAGGGCCAGACGCTCCGCCAACTGAGTTCCCACCGTTGCCGACGTTAGGTTGAATGCCCTTGCGCGGCGGGCATCCGCTAGCTCCTGACGCAGCACCGTAGCCCACGCGATCGGCGTCGGTTCTGCCCCCGCCAGCCAGGTCGCCAGCCAGACCGCGAGGGGTGGATCAGGCTTGGACATCGGCAGTTTCCGATGTTTGATAGCGTTGCCATGCGACCTTAGCGGCAGCCTGTTCCGCCTGCTTGATCGATCGCCCCTTGCCCATGCCCAGACATTCCCCCTGCAACCAGACCTCCGCCTGGAAACGTTCCTGGTCACCATGTAGGTCGCTAATTTCCAAAACCCGATATTCCGGTAATTGCTTCAGCTTGCCCTGGGTCCACTCCTGCAACGCCGCCTTATAGTTCTGGCGGGCCGGATCATCGAGAATCGCGATCGCCAACGGCGTCAAGGCCAAATCTAACCAGGGACGAATTAAGGCCAGGGTATGGGTACTCAAATACAACGCCGCCAACACCGCCTCAAACGCATCGGCCAGACGCGACTCCCGCCCCGCCTGATCCCCAGCAGCACTCGCCGCCACCCGCAGTGATCGCCCCAACCCATATTGATCCGCCAATTGGGCCAGGATGCGATCGCTCACCAGGATCGCCCGCACCGCCGACAGTTCCCCCTCACTTAAATGGGGATAGGCTTGCACCAGAAATTCCGTCGCCGCCAACCGCACCACCGCATCGCCAATAAACTCCAACTGCTCATAGTTATAGGTACTGGAAACCGAGACATGGGTCAAAGCCCGATCGAGCAACGGCCACCGGATCGGTTGCGTAAGGGATAAACCAAACTTTTTGACCACCAATTGCAGTTCCTTTTGGCGGCGTGGGTCAGGTACTAGCTCCGGAACAGTCATAGGGATGAACAGACACTAACAAAATCTAAACACGTTCCCAGGCTCAACACGCGCAAAAGAGAAAGAGTTGGACATAAGCCGGATTCTGTTCTGGCGAACGGTTTCCCATCACCAGGGCAGTTATCTATCTGGGATGTTTGTTACCAAACACCTCTGGCGGCGCTGGAGGGCCATCGCCCTCAACGGAACAGGAAAAAGACCAACCCTTGTTCCTCAACCTTGCTCCCAACCGGGGTTTACCGAGCCAGTACCTCTCGATACTGCTGGTGCGCTCTTACCGCACCTTTGCACCCTTACCAACCGAATTGTCGATCTTCGACTTCCGATCCTGAACAAAATCCAAAATCTAAAATCCAAAATCTAAAATCCATTGGCGGTATCTTTCTGTGGCACTCTCCTCACGGTCACCCGCACTGGGCGTTACCCAGCAGGTTTGGTCTTTTGGGAGTCCGGACTTTCCTCAGGTTAACCACGCCATTTTCCGACTGGCCTAACCCGCAACTGCCTGCGCCAACTCTCTCTCTAGCTTTATCCTAACGCCTGCGATCGCCCCCTAACCCTCAGGCGTGATGCGGATCACCCTCTCCAGGGGCAGAGCACACCTAGCGGTAGCGGCTGGCATCACCCACAAACTGGGAAAAGCGCACGTGAAGTTAGTGCTAAGCTTGCTGCCCCAGGAACTCAAGTCGTCAATAATACAACTATGGGTCGTACTGTTTGATTGCATCTGAATTGCATCTGAGGAGCACTGCTACTATGTCGGTTACCCGCACTAGCACACCAATGGCGATCGCCCATGCCAAGGGACTACGTCGCCGGATTCTGAAACTGTTAGAGCAAGACCTGTCCGATCACCAAAGGACCAAGTTAACCTGCAAATATCACTACTGGGAACGGCTGATACAAGCGGAAGTCCCCAGCCAGGATGCCTGGGAAGTGGCGAGTGTGATTGCTCGATACGATGTCGAAGGGCGACTGCCCACCGCAGAACAGCGAAACCTCGTGGGTCGTTATTGCGTGGCTGTGTGTCGGGCCGAGTTGTGGCGGCGGGAGTTATTGCTGCCACCCCAGGTGTGCCAACAGGCTTGAGTAAAACCGGATCAGATCAGGGCAATCCCATCAGGGTGTATTTATTGACAGGGGCATGAGTTCCAAGCTACCGGTAGCCGGAAAACCCAGGGGCGTGCGATCGTCAAAGCGCCAATGTTGCCGAAACTGGTTAAGAAAATTTTGACCAATCACACCGTCAACGCCCAGCAGTTCCAGGGGGCGACTGTCGGTCAGAATAACGGTATCCAACCGGGGAACCGTATGGTTCTGGATACTGACGCGATCGAGGACAACCCATTGGGCTGGGGCCGTACCACAAAAGCCCAACACTTCAATGGGCTGGGCATTAGCCCCCAGGTTCAGCGCTTGCGCCAGTTGGGGGGACACCACGACCCAACCCGCACCGGTATCAAGGGCAAACGTGAAGGGGCCTTGACCATTGATCCGCACCTCGGCAGTCATGATGCCCATCTTACCCTGGAGGGGAATCGCGGTTGTCGCTAGGGCCGATCGCCGCCGGACGGGGAAATTGTTGGCCGCCTCTCCCGGTAAGGTTGCCGCAACGCTGGGCGATGCCCGCCTGGGGACGCTGCGCGAACGCAGTTCCAAGGTCAAGGCTTGGGGATCAAGGATTAGGTCAAAGCGACTGAGGAAATCCAGCCCCAATACCCCCGCTAACTGCTTCGGCATAGAAGCCGGGGGAAACCCCATCCCCAACAAATCAGCGACTTGGGCCTGTCCCACTTGCAGCGGTGGCAGGGTATGCAAACTGGCCCCTAGGCCCTGGCAACTTTCACCCACCACCAGATAACTAAATAGGCGATCGGACAAATCTACCCCCGCCCGCTGGGTGCGATCGAGGATCGGACGACTCAGGATCGAGGCCGAGGCCCCCGTATCCAACAAAAATTCCTGCACAGTCCCCCCCACCTGCACCGGTAAGGTCAACACCCGGCTTTCCGTTAGCGTTTGCAAAGGCACCCGCGCTGTACCAGTCCCAGAGGGGTTAGGTAGGCGCAGGCCCAGGGTTTGCACCAAAGCCGTCAGACGATCGTCCACATTGGCATAAATACTGCCATCGGGGGCGATCGCGATCGTCGTGAACGTACACTGCATCGCCGCCAGTTGCCGTTGCGCCAGACTCAGGGACGCTGAATTTTCCCCACTTGTGCGCACACAGTGCTGAATCTGCTGCAACAAATCAGGCCCCGTGGGCATCTGGGCCAACACCGGGGCCGCCCCCAAGATCAGTGTCCCCAGACCCACCCCAAAGCCTTGAAGCGTATTCAGGTAAGCATTCATCGGAAAACTCAACGTGTTTAGCCCAACCGGATAGCGGCAATTGGCGAACTTGCCTTGCTTGACAGTTAGGATGACCTTTGTTAGCGTTTGGATGGCACCTGAGCGCCAAGCCCAACCCTGTTACCAGGATACGCACGATCGGTTTGCCTCAGTCTGCTTAAGTAATCTTTCTTGATCAAACCACTGTCCATCAAAACCATGATGATCACAGCCCAGCAACGATTTTATTTTTGGTTTAGCAAGGCGGTTCACCGGGAGTGAGCAACTTTTTTGCTGACCAACCTTCGTGAACCGCAGCCCTTGGGACTGCGGTTTTTGCATATTTAGGACCATCCCAAATGCCCGTTGTCCAGCGTTTATCTTTCTGAGTTGCATCTGAGTTGCATATCCTATGGCCGGTTGCCCCTGTCTATCGCGATTGTTTAGCTTAGCGTTTTGGTACCGCGATCACGCTGGGTAGCCTGGCAGTTTTGTCTTGGGTAGCCCGGCTCTTAAGCACTCCGGGCTTTTTTTGAGCGATCGCTTGGCCCCATCCCCTGGGGCTATCCCGAATCATTACCCGTTCTACGTTCATAGCTTATATAAGGAGCCTCCATGCACGCGGCCACGCTAGCTACTAAATCCCATCCCGATCACCGCACGATCGTTCCCCTTGGCCCCCATTTAAGCATCGGCGATCGCCCGATCGCCCTGATTGGCGGTCCCTGCACGGTGGAAAACCTGGCGCAAATGACCGAAATTGCCGCAACCTTCCAGGGCACCCCGATCGCGGCCCTGCGGGGGGGCGTGTTCAAACCCCGGTCCTCACCCTATGCCTTCCAAGGGTTAGGAGAAGCGGGGTTAGACATTTTAGCCACCGTGCGGCAGCAGTATGCCCTACCCGTCGTCACCGAAGTGATGGCCATCAGCCAAATTGAACGTCTGGCTCCCCAGGTTGATATGCTGCAAATTGGCAGTCGTAATATGCAAAATTTTGACCTGCTCAAGGCAGTGGGACAAGCACCCGTACCCATTTTGCTCAAACGGGGGTTGTCGGCCACAATCGAAGAGTTTTTGATGGCAGCGGAATATATCCTCAGCCACGGCAATCCCCAAGTAGTGCTGTGTGAACGGGGGATTCGCAGCTTCGACGCCTACACCCGCAATGTGCTGGATCTGGGGGCCGTGGTCGCCCTCAAACAACTGACCCACTTGCCCATCATCGTCGATCCCAGCCATGCGGCGGGCAAACGGGAGTTGGTGCCGGATCTGGCACGGGCGGCGATCGCGGCAGGCGCGGATGGGTTAATCATCGAGTGCCATCCCCAGCCCGAACAATCGGTTTCCGATGCCCGTCAGGCCCTTGCCCTCGACACAATGGTGGATCTGGCCCAGAGCCTAGCCCCGATCGCCCACGCCGTAGGCCGCTGCCTCTGGCCACCCGTGCCCGTTGTTTCAGCCCAGCGGGTTGCCGCCTGAAGATTAGAGGTACACTGGGAAGAAGATGTAATGTTAAGATTTTTTACTTTCACTGCTTTTAGGAAAACCCGTGGCCCTATACGCAGAACTCCATCGGCATTTGGGTGGCTCCGTAGTCCCCCGTATCCTCTGGCGCTATTTCCAGCGGCATAGCCCTGACTTAGCTGAGCGCTTTCCGGACTATTCCCCCTTTGAGGACTTTTATACGCGGCCCCGCAATACCCTGGATGAGTATTTGGAATTGCATACCCTGGTGGAAAGTGTGCAAACCCAGGAAACCCTTCCCTATTTCCTCTATCGCTTGATCCGGGGGGCCTATGTATTTGAGAACTTAGCCTATTTGGAAATTCGCTATACGCCCTATCTGCGCACGCCCGATGATCTGTCCCCAACGGAACGGATCGATCACATGGCCGCGATCGTCCAAACCGTGGCGCAGGCCAGTCAGTTGGGGGAATACCCCGTGGTAACGAGCCAAATCCTGGCAATGCACTCACGCTTGCCCTACACCGTTAACCGGGCGATCGTCGAACTAGCCGCGCAAATGCCAGAATATGTCTGCGCGATCGATGTGGCGGGGGGGGATGCCCACTATGCTGAACGGTTAGACGAATTTCGGGACCTCTATGCCTATGCCCAGCGGCTAGGCTTAAAAACCACAGGCCATTTGTATGAGACCCCCGCTGGTTGCTATCCGGAGTTATTGCCGTACCTCATGCGCATTGGTCATGGCATTCAAATTCCCCTACACTATCCGGAGTTACTACCCAAATTAGCGGCACGGGGCCAATGCCTAGAGGTGTGCCCAACGACTTATTTCAAAACCAATACCCTGGATGATATTCAACAACTTAAGATCGTCTTCGATCGGTGTTTTGACGCGGGGGTAGACATTGCCATTTGTACCGATAATGCGGGGTTGCATAATGTGCGCCTCCCCTTTGAATATGAAAATCTGCTGACCCATAATATTATTGACTTTCGTCAACTACAAGCTTGCCAGGAAGCGGCCTTTCGCCATGCCTTTGCTTGGCCCCATCCCAAACCCCCGGCGGCAATGCTGTCGGGTCTCTATCAACCAGAGGTCCAGCTTGTGCGAGGGTGATGGCAAGTTGCGATCGGGCGCATCCCCCTTGCATTACCCTCACCCTAAAATCTCACGCCCAACGGGCGATAGACGCTGATCTCGCGGGTGCATCCCAGTTTTACTACCCTCGCCCTTTGGGAGAGGAACTTCAAGATAACTCCCCCGCTCCCCGTGGGAGACGCGAGTTAGGGGTTGCGGGCCATGAACCTGACAGGTCAAATTTGGGATATCTCCTAGTCGGGAACTTCCCTCTTACCCTAAACGTCTAGATCTTAATTAATAGTAATAGCGAGTGATCGCTAGCGTTGCAGTTATCCCATGCGGCTCTGACTCTCAAACGACAGCGAACCGCGTTGAACTGAACTGGCCAACCCAATCGACCAGTCGCCCGATCGCCAGGGATCTACCGGCCTTACCCCCCTCACATCAACGATTAGGAGTCCGTCACCATGAAAACGCTCTGGGGAATCCCCCTTGCCGTTGCCGCTACCCTGGTATCCTTGGGGTCGGAAGCGGCCTTCGCCGGCCAACCAGGGATCTATGTACAGTTGAATGCGCCACGTCAAGGGGTGTATTTGCAAGCAGGGACTCCCTATTCCCGTCCGTGGATACGGCAATCTGCCTATGAACCCTATGGACGCACTGTGATCTACCCCTCCCACGGGCAGGGCTACTATCGCGATCGCGCCGAGACCATCATTGTAGCCCCCACCGCCGAGACCATCATTATCAATCAGGGCAGACAGAGCGGCGATCGCACCCGAATTATTACCCGTGACGGCTACCGTGACTATCCCTATCGCGATTGGGACGGATACCGCCCCCGGACCATTGGGGGAAGGCTCAGCCCAGCCCCCTATCCCTATGACAACAGCCGCAGTTACACCTGCTACCCAACTAGTTGGCGCAATTCTGCTTTTAATGGCATTTCCCGCCGATCGTGCAACTAACGTTGGTAACAACGACTTTAGTCGTTACTACCAACGTTACGAAGCCGTCTGTCTGCTGTACTCGCCAACCATCCAGCAGCGGGGACCTGCTCCCCAGTTCCCCAACCCACAGCGATCGCCGATAGGGCCGTGGGGTAGGCGTCTCGCCTGCTCCAGATAATAGAGGCGGCCTCCAGACGCCTGTTCGCTGAACACTAACCCCTACTTTGTGGCTTGCTCCGTCAGATGGGTGAGGACCCGGTTCGATCGCTCCACAAAGGCCTTCATCGCATCCGCATCAAACGCCTTCTGGGACATCAACGCCAAGTCATACACATGCTGACAAATCAGATTGGCCAGCTCGGCTGAGGGAGAGGCTTGTCCCCCCTCCTGGATAATGCCCCCCTGGCTCAGGCGGGTTAGGTTTTGAATCAGAGGATGGGCCGTGTTCACCAGCAGGATGTGTTCATCGGGGAACTCCATCTGTTGCTGCATCATCAGGGCATTCATTTCCCGCAGGCGGCGCAGCACTTCCGGCAACAGGACCATTGCGGGAGGTGACGTTTCAGCTTGCTCAGCCTTGAGGGCTTCCGTGCGAATGTTGACCTTGGGCTTACCGATGGCCTTCTCAAACAGTTCCTTGATCAGTTCACTACGGGTCTTGTTCGTAGTAGGATCAACAATTTCATTAGCCTTATCCTGATCGATTAGGGTATCGTCCAGATCGGAATCTACCCGCGAGAACTTGACATCGGCATACTCCCGCTCCAGGAACCCAACGAAGTGGGTATCAATAAAGGAGTCCATATAAAGGACTTCCAATCCTTGATTTTTATGCAAATCCACATAGGTGGCTTGGGTAGCGGCATCGGTGCAGTAGAACACCCGATTTTTGTGGCGTTCCTTATTCCGCTCTAAATACTCCTTCAGCGTGGTATAAAACGGTCCGTCACTGGCGGTAGCCGCAGGCGTGGCCGTTTCCCATACATCACCCGCCTCGGACTGCACCTCGATCGCGGGATTAGTCGCCGTTCCCTGACTGAGATCCGCCGTCGTGCGGTAGATCAAAATATCCTCAACCTGCTTCTTGAACTTGTCATCGTTGAGGGAGCCGAATTTGACAAAGGTGCCCAAGTCCTGCCAGCAGCGAATGTATTCCGCCCGATCGTCGCGGTAGAGTTCCTTGAGGCGATCGGCAATCTTCTTGGCAATATAGTCCGCAATCTTGCGCACCGTGCGATCGTGTTGCAGGAAGCTGCGCGATACATTCAGGGGAATATCCGGACTGTCGATCACCCCCCGCAACGGCAGGAGAAACTTGGGGATAATTTCTTCACAATTGTCACTAACAAAGACCTGGTTGCAGAAGAGTTTAATCTGGCCCTTGGTGACATCAATATCCGGCCTTAACTTCGGGAAATACAGAATCCCATTGATGGCATAGGGATAGTCCGTATTCAAATGCACCCAGAGGAGCGGTTCCTCCTGGAAGGGATACAGATAACGGTAGAATTCGAGGTAATCTTCCTTGGTGAGGCTGCTGGGCGCTTCTTTCCACGGAGCCTTTTGGCGGTTGATTTGTTCACCATCCAGTTTGATCGGCACCGGCATAAAGTCACAGTAGTTTTTCACCAACTGGCGAATCCGACCCGACTCCAAATATTCCAATTCCTCATCTTGCAGCGTCAGCGTTACGGTTGTCCCCCGCTGGGTGCGATCGCTGTTGGTCAATTGGAATTCCGTTGTGCCATCACAACTCCAGTGGACTGCGGACGCCCCCGCTTGATAGGACAAAGTATCAATCTCTACCCGCTTGGCCACCATAAACGAGGAGTAGAACCCCAGCCCAAAGTGGCCAATGATCTGCTCTCCCCCCGTGGTAGCAGCATACTTCTGGACAAACTTTTCCGCACTGGAGAAGGCGACCTGGTTGATATACTCCTTCACCTCATCGGCGGTCATCCCAATCCCGTTATCGGTGACGGAGAGGGTCTGCTTATCCTTATCGATCGCAATCTCAATTTGGGGATCACCCAGTGCCCCGGAATATTCGCCCGCACGGGTGACCATACGCAATTTTTGGATGGCATCCACCGCATTGGAGATTAATTCCCGCAGAAAGATCTCGTGGTCGGAGTAGAGCCACTTTTTAATAATCGGGAAAATATTCTCGGTGTGGATCGAAATATTGCCCTGTTCCAGAATCGTTGTCATGGGTCCTGCTTGGTTCGCTATAACTGGCTGAGTGGTTGCTTCGATGCCCATCGCCGATGCCCCCTCCCTAACGACAAAACCATTAGGGTGCCATCGGGAAGACACGCTACCCTGTTTTACCTTATAGCGAACGATCGCGGCGCTGTCCCCTAGGGCAGAGGGAGGATATAGCGGCGATGCAGATACGGATTTCCCTACCCGTCACACAAGGGTCGCCCCCCTCTGTCTACTCCTGTACCCAAGATGGGTATGATCAACTGGAATGAGGGTGTTACATTTCGTATCCAATGATCACATTTCCAAACACAGACTCCGACACTCGCATCGGCTTACCCTTAGCCATTACCTGGATTTGGGCCGATCATCCCGACCTTGCCCACGCGATCGCGATTCGGCAGCAAGTTTTTCAACAAGAGCAGGGCGTTGATGCCGCCCTAGAGTTGGATGGATTAGATCACACGGCCCAGCACGTTCTGGCCTGGGTAGCCGGGACAGCCGTTGGGACAGCCCGTATTCGCCCGCTCGATCAGCGGACGGTCAAACTGGAACGCCTCGCGGTCATACCGGCCTATCGTGGTCGGGGGATTGCCCTACAGATGATGGCCCAAATCCTCCAACACCTCGATCACACCGGGGTGGAGACCGTGATGCTGCACGCCCAATCCTATGTGCAAAACCTGTATCGCAAATTCGACTTTGAGCCGATCGGGCTGCCCTTTGAAGAAGCAGGTATCCCCCACCTCAAAATGCAACGCCGATCCCCACAAACCAGTACGATGGAGGGTGATATGCAGCAAACGGGAGCAATGAGATCGGGCCATGCGAGTCTTTGTCTTACTGTTTAACGCCGGTACGGACAACGAGGGTATCCATACTCTCCAGATCGGCGGGCGCAACCTAGTACTGATGTTTGAGTCGGAGGATGATGCCACTCGCTATGCCCTCTTGCTAGAAGCCCAGGATTTTCCCCTCCCTACAGTGGAAGCGATCGACCAGGCAGAAGTGGAAGCCTTCTGTGAGGATGCCGACTACGGCTGTCAACTAGTGCCCATCGGCTACATCCCGGAGGGGGATCACGATCGTCTTCTGCTCTCACCGCCGGAAAATAACCTGGCCCAAACAGATTGGTCTGCGGACCCGCCCCATCGCCCCGCCCCCGCCAGTGAGGATGAGGCAGGCTTGTCCTCGGCGGATCTCGATCGAATTCGCCGCCAACTTGAAGGACTCCTGTAGCGATCCCCAAACAGATGGAAATGAGTTTGCCCTTGCCCGAACGGGGTCACCTGCTCACCGAACAACCCAACCCCAACAGCCAAAACCTGGATCAACTCAGTTCCCTAGAATTAGTGGACCTGTTTAACCAGGAAGATGCCAAAACAATCGCGGCGATCGCGGCAGCCCGTGAACCCCTCGCCGTTGCCATTGACACGATCGCCCAGGCCCTCAGTCAGGGAGGCCGGTTATTCTATATCGGAGCGGGGACCAGTGGTCGCTTGGGGGTATTAGATGCGGCGGAATGCCCCCCCACCTTCTGCACCCCACCGGAATTAGTCCAGGGAATTATTGCCGGGGGACCGGCAGCTCTCCTGCGCAGTGCCGAAGGACTGGAGGATGACGCCGATGCCGGAGCCAATGCCATCGCCCACCACACCGTTACCGCACGGGATGTCGTCGTGGGGATCACAGCGGGGGGGACCACGCCCTATGTGGTTGGGGCCTTGCGGGCTGCCCAGCAACGGGGTGCGACCACTATTTTTATCGCCTGCGTGCCAGCCACACAAGTGCCCAGCCATGCCGATATCGACATCCGGCTCCTGGTCGGGCCTGAAGTTTTGGCGGGATCAACGCGTCTGAAGGCAGGCACAGTCACGAAGCTAGCTTTAAATATTCTCTCGACCGGGACAATGGTGAAGCTGGGCAAAGTTTATGGTAACCGCATGATTGATGTGGCTGTAACGAATCAGAAATTGCACGATCGCGCCCTGCGGATTTTGTCGGATTTGACCGATCTCGATCGCGAGGCCGCCAATCACCTCCTCGATCGCAGTGGCAAATCCGTGAAATTGGCCCTACTCATGCATTGGACGGGCCTAGATTTCGCCGCCGCGACAGCCTTACTGACCGCCCACAACGGCCAACTACGCGCCGCCCTCAGTCACTTGCCTGCCTCTCACTGAGACAAAAAGACGATCGCTTGTAGTCTAGATTACCGACAATTACGGTGAATACTGACGATAATGTCCAACGGGATTTTGACATTAGTGCTTTCCCAGTTGATTAAATCAGCATAGTTTATAAGTTTAATATTTTTTTTCAAATTCCTGATTTTTACGCTAGACAAGCCTAAGATCTTTGTGCATCGGGACGTTCAGCTTAGTAACACTGTGATGCACCATTAGGTAAGTCATTCACCGTTATTCACAAGATTTTCACCAT
Organism: Trichothermofontia sp.; assembly: GCF_053493415.1. Taxonomy (NCBI): domain Bacteria; kingdom Bacillati; phylum Cyanobacteriota; class Cyanophyceae; order Leptolyngbyales; family Trichocoleusaceae; genus Trichothermofontia; species Trichothermofontia sp. The sequence goes on from NZ_JBRCAD010000105.1 coordinate 18,000, forward strand.
CTACGGTGAAAGTGAACCTAGGGTATCCAAGGACTGGACGTGTATTAAGGACTGGACGTGTATTATGGAGATGCTGTCGCTGTTGCTGCACGGATTTAATTTGCGCACCTTTAAGTTTTGGCAGAACGGCCAACTGCGCGATGGCTTGTGCCACAATAACGAGCTGTTTTTTGCCCTGCGTATCTTTGACTCGGGCCGACGCCTTTGGGTACAGGAACAGGCATGCCAACTGAGTCAGCAGGGGATTCCTGTTATCGTGACCTACGAGGGCGATAGCTACACAATTTGGGTACGGTTGCGATCGTCCTCCCACGTAGAAGCCTTTCTGAACCTCCCGACGGATACCGAATCCACAGACTCTACCGTCGTTTTGTGGGAGACTTCTGCCTGCCCAGCCTAAGGGGGCGCGATGGGGAGCATCTCCTGGGGAGCATCTCCTCCGTCGCTTCTCCTGCGCAGGCGCTACGCGAACGAAAACCAATTTGGGGTAGGCATCTTGTCGGTCCCTGAGGCAGCCGAGACGGCGATCCCACGTTCAATCTAGCAACCCAATCTTCAGGCTCCTAAGCGATAGTAATCCTAGGTGGCTTATGGGCGCAGGTGGGTATCCTGCGCAGAGCCGCCCCCCTCCTTCCGCCCTTCATCCAGTTGCGCTTTTGGCGCTAAGGCATAATGATGTAACAGCGTTTCTGTGATTTTGCATTCTGGCCCATCTGCCCAGCGATATCCTTGATGACGCGACTGCCCAGTCAGACTCTTCGGCAGGGGCGTGAGTGCGCCCTAGGTATTCTCGTGGCTATTCAACAGGTGTTGGTTAAACACCTGCGTCTAGAGGATTGCTGGCCAGAAATTTTAGCCCGCGTGGGGGCCGCGATCGGGGTTCAGCAGGCCGCATATTTTGCCAGCCAGAGTGTTCCCCTGCAAGATCCCCAACTTTATGCCCAAGCCTACTGGCATGCCCCTGACTGCGATCTTCCCAGTGACCAGACAGGTAAACCCAAGCCAGCCGACTGGTGCTTAACACCCCCTAGCCTGGAACAACTCCGGCACGGCAGCCCCCTCATTGGCCCCCTGGCCAGCTTCTCCCAGGGGAACGGGCCGGTTGCAGATATCAAAGTTCTGGCTAGTCCCCTGATCGCCCACGGACACTGTTGGGGGGTGTTGCGCTGTGATCTCCCCCTTGAGGCTGATTGGGAGCCAAACACCCTCGACTTTGTGCAGGCTGTCGTGGCGGCTGTTACCCTAAAGTTCAGTCCACCAGCACCGACCGTGCCATCGGAGGTGCCCCCTAGTGAACCTGTGCTGCCCACCTACGGGCTGCCCGCCGCACCCACCGCTCCAGGCCATCCAGACCTAGCACTGACCACCACGGCGACTGGGGTGATGGGACTGACGATGCCGTCTGCCGCTATTATGGTCCCGCCGCCGCTCCCAAGGATTACGGAAGCGGCTTGTTTCCATGCCCTTTGGACGCAAACTGCGATGGGCCTGAGCCAGTTTGACACCTCACACCGTCTGATTCGGGTTAATGCCTGTTTTTGCGATATTGTGGGCTACTCGGAAGTGGAATTGTTGGGACGCTCGATCACGGATATTACCCATCCCGATGATCTCAACATTCACCTGGCCTTAGGGGAGCAGTTGTTCCGGGGCGAGATCCCGTCCTACAGTTTGGAAAAACGGTTGGTGCGCAAGGATGGCGAGGTGCGCTGGGTGCAGATCAGTGTGGCCTTGGTGCGATCGCCAGTGGGGATACCCCAATGCGATATTGCGATCGTTAAAGATATTACCGATCGTAAGCAAACCGAGGCCAAACTCCGTGCCCAAACCCGTCGAGAGCAGGCGATTAACCGGGTCATTCAAACCATTCGACAATCGCTCCTATTAGAGGCGGTCTTCTCGGCGGCAATGCAAGAAATTAGTGCATTGCTCGATGTAGATTTTGCCGATATTGCCCAATACATTCCTGCTGAGAACCTCTGGCGTCAGGTCGCTTGTTATTCGTCCCATGACGAGGCATTTCCTTCCACCCTTGGCCATATTTTCCCGGATTTGGATAACCCAGTAACGGCACAACTCAAGCAGATGCAAATTGTCCAGCTAACCGATGAAAGCTTTCTGAACCTTGTGCACCCGGTCCTGGGTAAAACCTTGATTGGTGCGCGTCTTCTGGTCCCGATTCCCAATTATCAAAGTCCTGATCCCGATGTACCCAAGGTCTGGGGACGATTGCGCTTGGGCAAGCATACTCAGCCAACCTGGAGTGAAACTGAAGTTGAGATCACGCAGATTTTAGTTGATCAGTTAGCGATCGCCATTCAACAGTCGGAACTCTACTGCTTAGTCCATCGCTTTAACCAAAACCTGGAAGGGCAGGTGCAGGCACGGACAGCAGAATTGCAACGGGTGCTGGATTTTGAAGCCCTCCTCAAGCGGATTACCGAAAAGGTGCGCGATAGTTTAGACGAACGCCAAATTTTGCAGACCGTGGTCCAAGAGCTAGGGAAAGGCTTAGGGGTCAAATGCTGCGATACAGCGCTTTATGATCTGGAAATGACGCAGGCCACGATCGCCTATGAATATAATCCCATCATTCCCCCCGCTCGGCAGACAAGGATTTCGATGGATGCCTATCGCGATCTATATCAGCAGATTGCCCGCAAGGAAAGTTTTCAGTTTTGTTGGTGGGGAACCTGTAGCGTTCGTCCCAGCAAGCAGAACCACCTAGTTCTGGTTTGCCCGATCGTCGATGATCAATCCGTCTTGGGCGATTTGTGGTTAATGCGTAACCCCCAACAAAATTTTGATGCCCTAGAGATTAGCTTAGTCGAGCAAGTGGCGGCCCAGTGTGCGATCGCCCTGCGTCAGGCCCGACTGTATGCCGCCGCCCAGGTACAGGTACAGGAATTAGAACGCCTGAATCACCTTAAGGACGACTTCCTCAGTACCGTTTCCCATGAGTTGCGATCGCCGATGTCGAATATCAAAATGGCGACCCAAATGTTGGAGATCCTGCTCAAACGAGTGGGGATGCTGCAACCGGAAGGGCAAGCAAAAACTAAATCTAATCTTCCCCAACTCGATCGCTATTTCAAAATCCTACAAGACGAATGTGAACGAGAAATTAGCCTGATCAATGACCTCCTCGATCTTTCTCGTTTAGAGGCAGGTACCGAACCGCTTTCCCTGTCAACAATGGACCTTCAACTTTGGTTACCCCACCTAACTGAACCCTTCCATAGTCGAATGGCTAACCATCAACAGCAGTTCGTGATTCAGGTAGCAACTGACCTCCCCCCCCTAACCACAGACTTTGGGTATCTAAGCCGAGTCATGCGTGAATTAATGAATAATGCTTGTAAATATACACCTGCCCACGAAACGATCACCCTCCAGGCCAAGGCTGTTGCACAAGGGATTGCGATCAGCGTCAGTAACTCTGGGGTGGACATTCCTAGGGTGGAACTATCACGGATGTTTGAGAAGTTTTATCGGATTCCCAGTAATGATCCCTGGAAGCATGGAGGGACCGGATTAGGATTGGCCCTGGTGAAGCGGATGGTCGATCATTTAGGTGCTGTGATCACAGTCGCGCATCAGGATAGGATACTCCAGTTCACCGTGACAATTCCGTACCACCGCTAGTACAGCGTCCAGCTTAAGAGGCTGTTTTAAATCGCGGTTAAAACCGCGACTACGAACTTCAGCATTTGGCCGTCCTCAGCGTTGTTGTACGTTTGTAGTAGCGACTTTAGTCGCCTAAACAGCCTGTTTCTGGACTTTTAAAACACCCTCTAAGATAAGTGTTTTCGGCGGGTTCAGCCTGTTTGGGCAGCGTCTCCCTGGGGATTGAACTGGCTTGGGCCTATTTCCGCAGGACCAACACCGGGCAATGGGCAAAGCGAACAACCCGCTCAGCGACTGACCCCAGCAGAAAGCGGCTGAGACCCGTTCGCCCCCGTGAGGGAATCACAATCAGGCTAATGGCTTGCTTAGCGGCATAGTCAATAATCTCAGCCGCCGCATCCCCGATCGCGACGTGGAAATGGGCCTGACGATAGGCGGGAGCATCACAGCGATGATAAAACGCCGTTTCAACATTGTGAATACGGGTTTGCAAATCCAGGGTATTCCAGAGCATCCCCGGTTCCGTAACTTCTAGCTTTTGGAGAACGTGTAGGATATGCAAATGGGCGGGATCGGCAACAAATGCTAAGCTTTCGGCGATCGCGGCAAACGCTTCATCCGAAAAGTCCAGGGGCACCAAGACACGATCGCGGTTGAACAAACTCATAGCTGGCACCTACGGCTTTTTTAGCGGCGGACAGGATCAATCCCTACTTCAATCTTGCCACCTTCTTGGGTGCTGGGGCGACTGCATCCTTAAGCTGCGCTAACCCAAGGCGATACGGCAGGAGACACCGCAGAACCGGCAGATGTGTCCATACTGGTTTTCACCAAAGTTAGGGTGGGCGTGGGGTCGGCCTGAGCGGACCAATCCCACAGTTGTGCCAGTTCTTCCAAATCCACCAGCCCATATTGCCAGAGAACAATGGGCAACAAATGGAGATCTGGCCCCACTTGCCGCAGGGCGAGGGTAATGGCGTCAGGCGCGAGGGCCAACTCACCCTGCAAAAAGGTCAGGAGGCGGGGGGGACAGACGTTCATCCGGCCAAATCCTCAAATCGGTGCTTCTCAGGATAGGCACTGGATACAGCCCTGCCCTCACCGCCCTGGCTCACCCGATCGGGTGCTTGGGGTTACTTCAAGTGCAGGGGCAGGATAACGGGTCCACGATCGCGTCGGCATTACCGATCGCCCTGGGGGAAAAAGTGTTGCCGCAAAACCGCCAGACGGGAACAGTGCCAGTGATCGATATGGGCCACAATCAACGCTTGATCATTGAGAGTGAGTTCGCTCCAACCGGGAATGCTGATCCGGGGTCGCCAGGGGAGGGGGGAGGTCCAGGAGAGGGTCCAGTGGGTAGTAATGTGCTGGCCAGCCCGTTGAATGTCGTGTAGTTCTAAGCAGGGCTGCTGAAACCAGCGTTCAATAAAGCCAATCATGCGTCGATAGCGATCGACCCCATGAAACGAATTGAGGGGATCTTGAAAATAAACATCAGGCGCATAAATCCCATAGGTTTGCTGTTGCGGGAAGCGGGCATAATCTGCCTTTAAGATATCAACAATATCCATATAATAGAAAAATTGATTGATAGCGATGTTAGTTTTTAATGATTATGTCATTTGTTTACGATCGTGTCATTCATTTTCAGGATACGGATGCGGCTGGGGTTGTCTTTTTTGCCAATATGCTCACGATTTGTCATGAAGCCTATGAAGAAACCCTACGGCAACAGGGGATTGACTTAAAACGGTTTTTTCAAGATCCGGAATTCGCCCTCCCGATCGTTCATGCCGAAGTAGGTTTTTATCAGCCAGTATTTTGCGGGGATGTGTTGCGGGTGACGATGCAGCCGGAACGGCTAGGGCCGGATAAGTTTAAGGTCATCTATCAACTCGATCGGGGAACAACGGGAACAGAGAGGGAGCGTGTTGCCCAAGGCTCAACAGTACACCTGTGCATTAATCCCCAAAATCGGCAACGGCAGGCCCTTCCGGGGCTGTTGCAATGCCTGTTCGAGTAAGGGAGAAGACCCGTTTCGGGGCACGAAGCCCCGAAGCCTACGAGTCGTCCTGGAGGGATTGGGCAGCTTGGGCCAGGTGTTGCACAGCGCGCGCGTTGACTTTGCCCTGGGGATTGCGGGGGAGGTGGTCAACAGCCAGCCAACGTTTAGGATGCTTGAAGGCACACAGATTGCCGGCGATCGCCTGCTTGAGTTGGGCGGGCGTCACGCGATCGTGGGCTGGGACATACACCGCCGTGATCGCCTGTCCCCAAACCGGATCGGGCAAGCCCACAACACACACGTCTTGGACGAGTTGGGTTTGCCGCAGGGCTGCGGCGACCTCGCTAGGAAAAACATTTTCGCCACCAGTGATAATTTTTTGGCTATTGCGCCCCACGATGTGTAAATAGCCGCGATCGTCGAAGTAGCCGCGATCGTCGGTCACAAACCAGTCTGCGGCGGGGAAAAGTTGGGGATAGTAGCCCAGGGCAAGGCTGGCGGTTTGGATCGCGATCGTGCCGATGTGTCCTGCTGGCAACGGCTCACCCCGATCATCGCCAATGGCAATTTCCACATGGGGCAGGGGGCGACCAACACTACGGTTGCCGTCCCAAAAGTCCTGGGGAGAGAGGGTGGCGACTTGGGCAGCGGTTTCGGTCATGCCATAGGTAAGAGCGATTGGGAGCCGTTGAGCGTGGGCAGCAGTGACCAGATCGGGCCAAGCGGGACCGCCTCCCAGAAAAATAGCCCGCAGTTGGATCAACCAGGAGAGCATCGCCGGGGAAGGGGCTGTCAGTAGACGCTGGAGTTGGGTCGGGACCAGGGACAGAAACGCCGATCGTGGATCAACCGGCGGATAGCCGCCTGTCTGTAGGGACGGCAAAGTTGCGATCGCCAATGCGCCCCCTGAAACGAACGAGCGCACAAATTGCATGAGGCCACTGACATGGTATAGCGGTAACACACAAATCGACGCGAGGGCATGGCACGCAAAATGCTGCTGCAAACCAGCCACCGCTGTCACCAATCCCGACCAGCGATGCATGGCAAAGCGAATCTGGCCGGATGACCCCCCGGTGGGAATCATAATCAAGGGTTCGGCGAGACAGGGGCGAGGGGGGGCAGTCGGGGGGGCAGGTAGCCAGGTGAATCCGGCCTCGGCGATCGTGTCGGCAGCGATCGCGTCGGGTTGGACCTGGGCGAGGACAGCTTGCCACTCCCGATCAGTCCACTGGGGATTGGCGAGGTAGACGTGGGTCCGGGCCAAACAGGCGGCAGCGAAATGGCTTAAGAAGCTTAGGGGGTCCCGGTGGCGGAGGATAACCCTAGCTAGGCGGGGGGCCGGCACACGCTGGCGGGCCTGCTGGTCAAGATCCTGGGCGATGTGATGGGCTTGGGTAAAGAAGCGATCGCCGACTGGCTGACCGTTATTCCACAGATCCCACCCGTCCTGCTCCCGCGATCGCCAACAGGCTGCAAAGTTAGGGTTAGGGGTAGAGCTAGAGCCAGTGGCAAGGCCCGCCAACACGGGCAGCGCCTTAGGATTTGATACAGAAGTAGGTCCCAAGCACCCCTCCGGTGATCGTTTTCCTTTTAATCCTAAAACCCGATCGGGACAATAACCCATCCAGCACCCAATCGTAGGTCGAAAATTCCTCCCGGAAGTGTCCTTCAGCGTCTTCGCGCAGGAAATCCCCGCCAACGGCAGCCTATTGGTGGATAAAGGCGCGGATATTGTCTAGGGCATTTTCAGGGGTCAAAACCACGTCATGGATATACAGTTGCCCCCCAGGCTGCATCATATCCCTGATCCGTCCTAGGGCAATTCCTTTCCAAAAGTCCGGCAGGTGATGGAAGGCAAACGTGGTAGTCACAGCCTCAACCAGAGGCCCCGAATGTTCGTAGGTAAGAAAGCCCGCATGGTGAAATGCGAGGTTGGTAAGCTGGGCCTGGGCTGCTTTGGTCTGGGCGCGGGCGAGCATGGCCTGGGAAACATCCACGGCATCGACCCACTGACACCGTTGGGCCGCTTGGACGGCAAAGGTACCTGTCCCAGCCCCAAAATCAATGAGCCGATCCGTTGCGCTAATCCCAAGTTCGTCGAGGACGCGATCGCTTTCAGCCACGATGTCACGAAAATCGGCATGGCTAGCATCATAAATATCCACTTCCGATTGGCGGCTGTAGTCTCTGCCAACGGACTGAAATTCATCGTACTCAAAGGTGGGAGGCTGTTTCGGGTTCATAGTCAAAAGGGTGACGTTACCTGAGGAACAGACAGGGGCGGAGCCGTTGTCGGGACACTGCCCTGATGGGTTGGGATTTTAATCGTAAACACTGTACCGCTTTCCGCCTTCGACTCGCACGTGAGCGTTCCCTTGTGTTTGTCAACAATAATTTGATAGCTGATCGACAGCCCTAATCCTGTCCCCTCGCCAATGGGTTTCGTCGTAAAGAAGGGGTCAAAGAGTTTGGGCTGAATCTCAGCCGGGATAGGGGGGCCATTGTTCATGATCTGAATGCTGACCCAGTCGTTATCACATAGTTGGGTTGTGATCCAGATCGTGGGTGGGTCGGTTTGTCGCTGCTCATCAGTACAGGTCCGATCGTAGGCTTCCAAAGCATCGATCGCATTGGTCAAAATATTCATAAAAACCTGATTAAGCTGCCCCGCATAGCATTCAATCTTAGGCAGATCAGCATACTCTTTGATGACATTAATGCCACTATACGCAGGACGAGCCTTCAGGCGATTGTGCAAAATCATCAGGCTACTATCAATGCCCTCGTGAATGTCAGCCAGCTTAAACTCAGCCTCATCCAGGCGGGAGAAGTGGCGTAATGACTTGACAATATTGTGGATACGCTCTGTTCCAACCTTCATCGAATCTAATAGTTTCGGAAAGTCAGTCTTGATAAACTCAATATCAATATCTTCCAATTCCGGATGTTGTTGCTGATCCAGCTTGGGTTGGATGGCTTGATACAGCGTCACGATCGTCAATAAGTCCTCAGCATATTCCTGGGCGTGCATGAGGTTGCCATGAATAAAATTAACAGGATTGTTGATCTCATGGGCGACCCCAGCCACCAATTGACCGAGGCTAGACATCTTTTCGGTATGAATCAATTGCGTTTGCATCTGTTGCAGATTCGCCAAGGCTGCCGAGAGAGCTGCCGTCCTAGCCGTGACCCGATCCTCAAGGTCAGCATTGGTTGCTTCCAGTTGGACAAATGAATCTTTTAACTGTTGCGCCATGCGGTTAAAGGCTTGGGCTAAAACCTTTAACTCCCGAATCTTGGGTAGGGCAACGGTTTGATCCAAGTTACCCGCCGCGATCGCCTCACTGGCCGTACTCAGCCGTAGCACGGGCTTGGTAATCCACTGGGAGGTGATCAGGCTCATGACCACAGCCAAAAGTAACGTGACCAAGCCGAGTTGTAGGGTGGCCTTGGCGATCGTGGCATTCACTTCCCCAAGGTAATTAGATTCAGGAATTAGGGTAATAACCTGCCAGTCGAGCAACCCCAGGGGCGCAACGGAGAGGTAATAGCGTTCCCCCGTTTCCTGATGGCGATAGGTTAGCTGTTGGGGACGATCGACCTGGGCAATATCGATCCGTTCGCTGGTCAAGATGCGATTAACCAGTTGGATAGCTGGCGTGGTGGCTTCCTGGAGATGTTTGAGTTGGAGTGAGTCCGGACCCGTCACCGTATAGGGTTCCTCAACTGCGATCGACGTAGCGATCAATTCGCCCTTGGTATTGACAATAAAAACCGTCAGATTATTTTGCGCTGCCAACTCCTGTAAATAGTGAGCAATTTGTTGCAGTTCAAAAGCGATACTGACAACTCCCATCACCTTACCTGGCTGCGTCAGAGCTAACGAGGCATTAATGCCCGCTGTGCGACTGGTCCGAAAGACATAGGCATCAGTCCAAGCCAATTGTCCGGGCTGGGCCAGTGCGACCTTATACCAGGGCCGTTGGGGGGCATAGTAGGTTTCCGTCTGCACCTCCGTTTCCACAAGACGCCGGGTTTGGCCGCCCACTGCCACCGCATAATGCTCGGTCGTCTTTTGGGTTTGCTGGGTTTGTGGATTCCAATCCCGCCGGATCAGGTTGATCCGGGTATCGGACTGGCGATGCACCCCCAGGTAGTCCCCATCCTCACGTCCCAGCTCTAACCAGGCAAAGGTCGGATGGGCCTGGATCATGCGGAGGTAAAACTGCTCCAATGCCTGGGGATTATCGCTGTTGAGCAAATCTTCCGTGAGCTGATGCTGCACCAACTGCCCCGCTGCTTCCACCCGCGAGAAAAGGTCATCCACCGCCTGAATCGTGCTGCGGGTAGTTGTTTCATTCACCTGGGTCACAATGCTTTCGATATTACGGCGCGACATCATTAACCACGACACATGGACGATCGCGGCTGTAGCACTCACCGTGATCAAAATGGCACCAACTAAGGTGGCTTGCAGTCCCAAGCCCCTATGCCGATTGTCAGAATCCGGTTTAAGCGCCGTCATAGAAGATATCTCGCTATCGAAATGGCTAGTCGGATTTGTCAAAGGTCAGTCACAGGCCCAATCAGGCTACCCTTCCGTCCCAGCAGACGCGATCGGGTGTTATCAGCCCCCATCAGATCCCGATAGATCCAGAATGCCCAGTTACTAACCAGAAGCAACTATTGGTCATCGCCCTGGAGCAAGATCGCAGCCCGACTATCCCCTGTCCAAACCTAGGGATATTACCTTTTACGGCCACCCCAGACCGATTTCCAGAAATCTAGCTCTTTTCCCCCGCCAACTTTCCCGCCGGATCATCTTCCCCAGCCCCGTGCGGGGGACCGAGCCGCTGGGCTACTCCGAGCCGAGGGTTGGGGTTAGGACCGGACTAAAGCGGCCATTTTCGCCATACACCCAGGCAATGCCGTCGGGATCACGGCTCTGGGACCATTGGGCAAAATCGGACTGTTTTTTCAGGCGGTTAATGGTTCGGCGGGTGGTGTTGAGGCGACGGGCCAGGGCGCTGCTAGAGAGGGATGCGTCGCTACTGTCTACTTCTTCCAGAATGGCCTCATAGGTCTGCCAAATAATCACGAACAGGGCAAACAGAACCACCACTACAATTTCAGGCCGTAGGAACCACTCGGCTTCGTCCTCGGCTGCCGCCCCATCCTGGGGCGATCGCGGAGGGACGATCGCGGAGGGCATGGCAACGACTGCTTCAGCGGCTGCTACCGCTGCACTTGTCGGCCCTGCGGGTTCCCAATCACGGGCTTCCGTCTCTAACGCGCCGTGCAGCTCTAAGGCTTGCCCCTCTAGCGCCAGATCATCGGTCACCTCATCATCGGTCACCTCATCATCGGCCACCTCATCGGCCACCTCATCGGTCATATCATCAGTAACATCTGGGGGGGGGCTGGTGATCGGGAAGGTTTGCTCGTCGGATATCGGTTCCAGCGGATCGTCAAGGATATGGACCGTGTCGCGATCGGCAGTCACAGCCTCCACTTCCCGATCGGGAAGTCCTGCCTCGGCGCGGCTTTCTGATGAAAGGCTTGGGTTTTCCAGGTCCCGCTCAGCACCACGGAGAGCTTCGGCAACCGCTTCGGCTGGGGCTGTTTCGGGGGCTGCTGCCGGCATGAGATCAGACAGGAGTGCGGCTCCGCTGACGAATAAACTGGCCGGATTCGCCGCCAAGTCGGCCAAGCGGTTGTCAATTTCTGGCGGGTGAACCGCCCCCGTAGCCTCCGGCTCCTGTGCCGGTGTGGCTGAGCTCCCTTCTGGCTCCAGTCCCAACCCCATTAAGTCTGGCGGGTCGCTGCGATCGCGAACCCCATTTTCTGGCTCTAGTCCGGACTCGATCGCTTCTAGTTCAGCGCTGAGGGATGCGAGTACACCTTCCGGCTCCTCTGGTAGTAACGACTCCGTAAGCCCTGACGGCTCGTTGAGGGCTTCCGCCACTAGAGGGGCAGTCCCAACCTGTTCAGGTTGAATGTCCGTCAGCGCTGGCGGGTCGCTGAGGACTTCCGTAACCAGGGTTTCGAGCACAGACTCCAGCTCCTGTCCCGGCTCGGCGGGTTCCGGCTGATCGCTGGAGGCCTCCGTCACGCGCGTTTCAAGCACCGCTTCTGGCTCTAGGCCCGCGGCAGCCGCTGCCGCGCTGCTGGCGGGTGCTGACAGGGGACGGGCAGGTTCTGGCTCTTGGGTGAAGTCTTCCGAGACGGCGATCGGGGTAGGCGGCGGCTCTGGTTGCGTTTTTAGAAAAGCCGCGAGCTCAATATCTTCGCGCCAGTCAGCCAAAAGTTGCCCCCGCTGCCGTCCCCAAATTCTTACGGTTTGCGCGGACGTGAGGGCGAGCGGTTGCAGATGCGCCAAGAAACCCTGCACAAGGGCAACGGCACGCTGCTTTTCAGGGGTTGGCTCTGCCTCTAACAACACTTGGAGGCAGTTATCCTGTAGCCGTACCTTGATAACCCAAGTGGGTTCTGGATTCTGCATCTTGAAGACGGTTTCGAGTGCCTGTGGATTGCCCTGTTGTGCCAATAGCCAGAGGTCTGCGGATGGCATGATCTGGTTTCCCCCCAATTACCCCAAAATCCTCCCCCCACAATAAGGGTAATAGGAGATAATGGCACTCTTGCTCAATCTTCCTTCAGAAATAGACCCGCCATCCCCCCCAAGCTTCCCCTAGGCTGACTCGGCAGCATTATCCGGGGAAGGGGCTACGGCATCTTGCTGGGCCTGTTCCCGTTGTTCTCGTCGTTTGCGTTCCGCCGCGATCGCATCCGCCATGACCGCTTGGGCTTGCTGCATTTTTTCTAAGTTACTGCGATACAATTCCAAATCTCGCTGGAACTTGTCTACGGGCACCTTGAGGGTTTCACCAATCTTTTCAAGTGTCTGGGCTAGCCGCGCATCATCCTTAGTCAGATCCGGATCAGACCATTCCAAGAGCGAGAAAAGGCCGATCGCAAACAGGCGACTATACTTAAAACGCGGATTCTCGGCGATCGCCCGCAGATAGGCTTGTAGGTCCGCCACATCATCGCGATGGGACTGGAGGCAAAGCCAGTCAATCAGTTCATCCACGGGTAAGTGCTTGGCCAAGTCCCGCAGGCGATCGGCATCCTGACGCAAGCGATCGGGATCGGCCTCAATGGCCCGACACAACGCCTGGAAGATCGACGCCTGATCCTTGGCTGGCTGGTACCCCTGCATAAATCGGTCAAAGGACGTGACCACGCCCACCGCGTAGACCGGATCGGGCCGGAAATCCACGTTGACCGAGAGGAGATGCATTTCCACGATCAACTCCTCAACCACCCGCCGATAGATCGTGTTAATCGGGCGAGTGTGCAGGCTATAGAAGCTACGTTTGGTGTCGGAAACGGTGCGGACGTTGTTCACAGAAATTTTTTATTGCCTTAAAAGTCCTTTTTTCCATTCTACGAGGGGTTGGACTCATTCGACGCCTTTAGCCCGGACTGAATAGACTGGGCACAGGTAGGCACCGTCACGGGGCGAACGGGTCTGCAGGGTGAGCAGGGGTGCCCATTTGAGGATTTATGCAACCTAAAGTCGGTCAACAATTCGAGCAACGACTGGTCTGGGCAGGGATTGGCTTGGCAAGTATGGCCTTAGTAATTGCCCTGCTCTATGGCTTAGTCACTACGATCCGGCGTTTGGTCCAGGGGGATGTGGCCATCTCTCCCCAAGCCGCCTTTGCCCAAACCCCTTGTGTAACGATCGTGGCCGATCCCAATCCCCCCCTGAATGTGCGATCACTCCTAGGAACTCGGTCACCTGAGACCGTCGTGGGCACCCTGGCGAACGGTACCGTGTTAACGGTAGTGGCAGAAGCTCAGGGGTGGCTGCACCTCAAGGCTCCCTTGGCGGGCTGGGTTTATCAGGAATTGACAGCGGTGGTGTGTCGTACTCCACCCGTGCCCACTCAACCCGGTCTATCGGCGACACCAGACCTCGGGGAACTCATTTTTGCGGGCGCGACGGAACAGTACCAAGCCGGTCGGCTAGAGGATGCGATCGCCATTCTCCGGTCGATTCCCCCCGATAGTGTTGCCTATGGCCGCATTGAAGACACCGTGACCCAATGGCGGCGGGATTGGCGGCAGGCGGAGACCCAGTTCACCCGTGTGCAACAGGCATCTGAAGTGGGGCAATGGTCCACGGTGCTCGCTGAAATGGCGCACATGCCAGCGATTCGGTTCTGGCGCAGTAAGTTAACCCCGCTCATCATGACGGCGATCGTCCAACCCCAATCCCTGGGTTCCCCTGCCCCCCCACCGCTGCCAGAGACTTCCCAACCCCTAAGCTTTCCCAACGAGCAGCGATCGGTCTCCGTAGCCGGGTTCTTTCGCGGCACCGCCCCCCATTCCTACTTGATCCAGGCAACCCAGGGCCAAGTGTTGCGGGTCGAGACGGCTGGAGCCACACCCCTTCCCCAGGTGTTTGCCCCCGATGGCACCGCCCTCCGGCCCACAATGGCCGCCGATCAGACCGCATGGCACCTGCAATTACCCCAAACGGGAGCCTATCGCCTAGAGTTAAGCCGCGATCGCAGTCCCTACAACTACGCCCTAGTCATTTCCCTTGATCCGGAGCCGGTTCAACCCGAGCGCAGGCAACCCGGTCGGGTGCCGTAAACCGGGGTCCCCAGTCTCCGGAACACAGCAAAAGGGCAAGACTGGCCCAAGGGTGCTATGGTTTTCAAAATCCCTTTGCTAACCCTCTGCTAAGCATTGCTAGGCCGCTTCCATGAACGAGTTTTCCTATAAACCTACCCCTACCGTCGCGACGATCCTACGGATTATTGGGATTGTATTGGTCCTAATTCCCATCATTAACTGCCTAGCCTTGGCTATTCCCTATGATTGGGGGAGTCGCCAGTGGCAATTAAGCCTAATCCCCCAGTTAGTCGATCAGGGGCCCATCCCGCTGCTAGGGATCGCGTTTTTCTTGATCGGCAGTTGGATCGCACGGGTCAATGCGAGTGCCCTGCTAGAGCGACGCTTGTTCTTTGACCTCCGGTTTTGGTTGTTGGTGTTGGCCGCCATCCTGGGCGTCTTTTTCCTGGTGTTGGTCCCTGTGCATCTGAGCAATGTGCAGTATGAGCGATCAGAGGCGCTCAAACAGATTGAGACGGACATTCAACAGGCCCAATCCCAGATTGATGTCCAGCTCCAAATGCAGCTACAGCAACAGCGGAGCCGGATTAACACCCTGCTGGAAAACCCGGAACAGGTCCAAGCAGCCATTGCCCAAGGGCAAATGGACCCGGAAAATGCCGCACTCCTGGAGCAGTTCAAACAGGACCCTAAAAAGATTGATGAGTTTCTCAAGCAGGAAGCCGATCGCGTGCGCCAGCAAGCCCAGCAAGAAATTGATGGTCGCCGCAGCGAGGCGGAGACCCGTGCCAAGATTCGAGTCTCCCAAGCATCCTGGCGCACCAGCATTAACGGAATTGTCCTAGCCTTCACCTATGCCATGATCGGGGCTTGGGGTCTCCGTGCCCTGATCAACCACCAGATGTAGGCAGACAGATAGACCGGCAAATAACCGGGCGATCGGGCGGCAGTGCCCTGTTCGCCACCGGCTCACGGTCGTTACACCCCATGCTCAGATCGACCCGTGCTACCAAGGCGGCTGGGATCTCCGCTACGATGGGTGATTAAGGCTTGATCCCCATGCGATTATTTAGATAAATGTTATATGGGATACTGATTCAGAATTCCATCGCGATCGTCACCGACGCCCCACGCCCGTCGCTCAGGGGTGGCCGATCGGGTCCTCCGTGACGGGATTCCTGAGGCAACTTGAAACAATTCTTTACAAGTCTTACAACTAAGGTAGATACAAGTCTTACAACTAAGGTAGATCCCACGGGCATCATCCGTGGCCCCGTGCGATCCCCCTTCCCCCAGCCAGCGGGTCACCCCCGGCTGGTTCCCTAATCCACCCAACTACTTGCCTTCCCGGTCCGTCAGAGGAGAATCAGCCTACTGTGTTCAAACATCTGAAACAAGATCTTAAGAATGACCTGATTGCGGGCCTTTTGGTTGTGATTCCGCTGGCCACGACCATTTGGCTGACCTTCACGATCTCCACCTGGGTTGTTAGTTTCCTGACCCGCGTACCCAAGCAACTCAACCCCATCAACGATCTTGATCCCCTGCTGATTAACCTGATTAACCTGGCCCTGGGGCTGGCGGTGCCCCTGTTGAGTATCCTGTTGATTGGCCTCATGGCCCGGAATATCGTCGGGCGGTGGTTGCTAGATGTGGGAGAACGGGTTCTACAAGCGATTCCCTTTGCTGGGTCAGTCTATAAAACCCTGAAGCAATTGTTGGAAACCCTGCTCAAGGATTCGAGTAGCAAATTCCGGCGGGTGGTGTTGGTGGAATACCCACGCCGGGGCCTGTGGGTGATCGCCTTTGTGACGGGCAATGTCAGCAGTGAAATCGAACCCCACTTTCCGGGACCGATGCTCAGTATTTTCATCCCGACTACACCGAATCCAACGACCGGCTGGTATGCGATCGTGCCCGAAGCGGAGGCAATTAATATCTCGATGTCGATCGAAGATGCCTTTAAGGTGTTGATTTCGGGCGGGATTGTCAACCCCAGTGCCATGACCCAGAATGGCATGAGCTTGCCCGATCTACGGCGACTGGAGGAGCGACGGGCCGAGGAGGTTCGCCTGGAAGCGCTAAGATCAGAAGCACTGCGATCGGAGAATCCGCGCTCGCGGAGTGTGGCCACCAGCGAGGCGATGTTGCCGGTTGAAGAAGGCTAATCACAGAAGGTTCTTTGAAGAAGGCTAAAAATCCACATGAAAGCCCGCCAAATTTCCCGTGAGTTGGCCCTCTTGGCCCTCAGTCAACTACCGTCGAGTCCTGAACGACTAGCCAAGCAAGACCTACAAAATCTGGTCCTAGCAGCGGTGCGTACCCTGACCACCGAGGCCCACGAGGCGTTGGAAACGGCAGCAATGGAACTCGATCGCGGGCATGAGCAACTGCTGAAAAGTGAAACCCAGGCAGCCCATCTGGACAGTGCGCGGGTGATGGTCCAGGCGGCGATCGCGCAGGGACAAGCAGCCCTCAATCGCCTAGGGGCCGCGCTCGACTTCCCGGAGCGGATTCAATTGGCCAATCAAGCCGATGTCCGTGCCTATGCCCTGGAAATCCTGGCACACCTCCACGCCAACCGCCCGGAAATTGATCAGCTGCTAGAGGCGTCGCTGGTGGACTGGCAAGTGCAGCGCTTGGTGCGCCTCGATCGCGACCTGCTCCGAATTGCCATTACGGAAATGTGCTACCTAGGGACCCCGGAACGGATCGCGATTAACGAGGCCGTTGAACTGGCCAAACTCTATGGGGATGAGGATGGGCACCGCTTTATTAACGGCGTCCTGCGGCGAGTTGTCCAGCAACTACAGAATCGTCCCCCGGTGGGTGGGGTGCCGGCAAGCTCCTAGGCGGAGGCGGAGCTTTCCATGTCAACCCAGCCGCCAACTTCCCCAAGTCCCAGCCTTTCGATCGTGGTGCCCCTCTATAACGAAGCGCCCAATATTGATTACTTTTTTGCCCGTCTAGAACCCGTCCTCGCCCAGATTGCTTGGCCCTACGAAATTATCTGCGTCAATGATGGCAGCCGCGATCAGACATTGGCGGAATTATTAAAACACCACGATCGTAATCCCGCGATTAAGGTCATTAACCTGTCGCGTAACTTTGGCAAAGAAGTTGCCCTCACGGCGGGACTTGACTTTGCCCAGGGGACAGCCGTGATCCCGATTGATGCTGATTTGCAAGATCCACCAGAGCTAATTGAGACACTGATTGCCAAATGGCAGGAAGGGTACGACGTGGTCTATGCTACCCGTCGCACCCGCCAGGGCGAAACCTGGTTGAAACGCCTGACGGCCAATCTGTTTTATCGCGTGATGGGCCAGATGTCCCCGATCGCTATTCCACGGGATACGGGGGATTTTCGCCTCTTAGATCAGCGAGTGGTGATGGCTCTGAAGCAGCTACCTGAACGCACTCGGTTTATGAAAGGGCTGTTTGCGTGGGTGGGTTTTCGGCAGACCGCCGTTTATTACGATCGCGATCGTCGCTACCAGGGACAAACCAAATGGAGTTATCGGCGGCTTTGGCGTTTTGCCGTGGATGGCATTACCTCCTTCAGTTTGGTCCCCCTCAAGATCTGGAGCTATATCGGGATCAGTCTATCATTGCTAGCCTTTACCTATGCCTTTTTCCTCATCCTCCGCACCCTGATCTTGGGGGTGGATGTACCGGGCTATGCATCCCTCATGGTGGTTTTACTATTCCTAGGGGGAATGCAATTAGTCACCCTGGGCATTATTGGAGAATATTTGGGTCGGGTGTATGAAGAAGTGAAGGGTCGCCCCCTTTATTTAGTGCGCGATACCTATGGCTTGAGCCAGCAGGAGCTAACGGTAGCCCCCAACCGAATGGAGCCAGCGAGGAAACCCGATCGCGATCGCCAAGGCTCACGAGAGCAAGGCGATTAGCAACTTGGCCATCGTTGCGAAAATTGGTATTTTTCGAGGTGCCCATAATACAATAGGCAATTGGTCAACTGATCAACTCGTGCTGTCTGGCGAACGGCTGGTCAGCGCTTTTGTGTTTGCCAGATACAAAATTTGCTAGACGCGACAGTTATAGAGGTTCTTGTCGAACCCACTCGACAAACGCTTGACTGCCAGAGAGCTTATGGGTTGATGCAAACGCTTACTTTCAGGATTTTTTCTCTATGACAGCCTCTGCTATTCGTATTCTAATGTGTCCTCCCGATCACTATGACGTAGATTACGTGATTAATCCTTGGATGGAGGGAAATGTTCATAAGTCTTCGCGGGAGCGGGCCGTTAGCCAGTGGCAGGGCTTGCACCATATTCTCAAGGAATACGCGATCGTGGATCTGGTTCAACCCCAAAAAGGCTGGCCGGATATGGTGTTTACGGCCAATGCGGGGCTAGTGCTGGGGAATCAGGTCGTCCTCAGTCGCTTTTTCCATAAGGAACGGCAAGGGGAAGAACCCCATTTCAAAGCCTGGTTTGAATCCCAGGGGTATACGGTGCATGAACTCCCCCATGATCTGCCCTTTGAAGGGGCGGGGGATGCCCTCCTTGATCGCGAGGGGCGGTGGCTCTGGGCAGGCTATGGCTTCCGATCGGAACTCGACTCCCACCCCTACCTGGCCGAGTGGCTTGATATCGAAGTCCTGTCCCTGCGGTTAATGGACGAGCGCTTCTACCATCTAGATACTTGCTTCTGCCCGCTTACTGATGGCTACTTGCTCTACTATCCCCCCGCGTTTGATGCCTACTCGAACCATTTGATTGAGCGCCGGGTGCCCACAGCGAAGCGGATCGTGGTCAGTGAAGTCGATGCGGACAATTTTGCCTGTAATGCGGTCAATATTGATCACACGATCGTCATGAACCGGGCCAGCAATGACCTGAAGCAACGCCTAGGTTCCCTTGGGTTTACCGTGCTGGAGACCCCGCTCACGGAATTCCTCAAGGCGGGGGGCGCAGCCAAGTGCCTGACCCTCCGGACCACGGAACCGCTGCAAGTGGATCTCCATGCCAATGCCCCGGTGGAAAGCCGCGTGATTCAGTTACAGGGCCATCTTTTGGATGCCGGGTTAATTAACCGGGCACTGGATCTGATTGTGGAGGGTGGCGGCAGCTTCCAGGTGCTCAATTTCAACCTGGGTGAGCAGCGGCAAAGTACGTCTTCCGCAGAAATTAAGGTATCGGCGCCCTCCCGGTTAGTCATGGAGGAGTTGGTATCGCAACTGATTAACCTGGGGGCAATGGCCCGTCCCCAAGAAGTCTGTGATGCCCAGTTGGAAACGGTCACCCAAGCGGGGGTTGCGCCCGATGATTTCTATGTCACCACGATTTACCCGACGGAAGTGCGGGTGCATTGCGAGTGGGTACCGGTACAGAACCAGCGTATGGATGGGGTGGTGGTGGTCGCCGAGACTGCGGCAGGCCCGATCGCCCAATGTAAACTGATCCGGGATTTGCAAGTCGGCGATCGCGTCGTTGTTGCCGTCGAGGGGATTCGCACCATCCGCAAGCCAGAGGCCCGTGACCAGCGGGGCAGCCAGGAGTTCACCTTCATGGGATCGGGGGTTTCCAGTGAACGCCGGGTGGAACTAATAGTCGAACAAATTGCCTGGGATTTGCGCCATATCCGTGATCAGGGGGGCAAGGTGGTCGTGGTGGCGGGTCCTGTAGTCGTCCATACCGGAGGAAGTGCCCATTTAGCACGGTTAATCCGGGAGGGCTATGTGCAGGCGTTGCTCGGTGGCAATGCGATCGCGGTCCACGATCTGGAACAGGCGATGATGGGCACTTCTTTGGGGGTTGATATGCAGCGCGGCGTGTCCGTGCGGGGCGGTCACCGCCACCACCTGAAGGTGATCAACAAGATCCGGGGCTGCGGTAATATCCAGGCCGCCGTTGAGCAGGGCGTGGTCACCAGTGGCATTTTCTACGAATGCGTGAAGCGGCAGGTGCCTTTCTCCCTAGCTGGCTCGATCCGGGATGATGGCCCGTTGCCCGATACCCACATGAACCTGATCGAGGCTCAACAGGATTACGCCCGTCTCTTGCAAGGAGCCGATATGATCCTCATGCTGTCGTCGATGCTGCACTCGATCGGCGTCGGCAACATGACGCCTGCGGGGGTCAAGATGGTTTGTGTGGACATCAACCCGGCAGTGGTAACCAAGTTGAGCGATCGTGGCTCGCTGGAGTCAGTCGGCGTGGTGACGGATGTGGGCTTGTTCCTGAGCCTGTTGACGCGCCAGTTGGAAAAACTGACCAGCCGCTACGATCTGGCAGCGGTGAATTAGGCAGCGCTCTGAGGTGGATGTGGGCGACCAGCAGGGTGGCGGCTAAAGTCGTCACTACGGCCCCCACGCCGAACCGATCCTAGCGGTCGGGCAGGTTATTGGGATCAAGGCCGAGCGATCGCAGGTACTGCACGAGCTGTTCTGCGCGTTGCCGTTCGGCTTCTGCGCGTTGATCTGCCTGTTCTGCGCGTTGCCGTTCGGCTTCTGCGCGTTGCCGTTCGGCTTCCGCGCGTTGCCGTTCGGCTGCGAGTGCTTGTTGTTGTTGCCGCAGTTGGACACGCACATCATCGGGTGTAGGATAGGCATTCCCCTGGGCGTCATACCACACCAAGATTTCCTGCTCAATGCCACCCAGCCGTTGGCGACAAAAGCCCAACCCTAACCCAATATCAGCAAACCAATAGGGACGATCGGCCTGCGCCGTACTGAACACAAGCTGATACTCTCCCTCTACTAACTGGTACACCTCAAACGGTTGGTGCTGATCGCGTCGCCAAAATTCCGGGTTGTAGATCACGTAGTAGAGAACCCCTAGCTTGCGGTAAATCTCCTGCTTCGAGCCATATTCGCCGCCCGGTTTGTGGGAGACCATCTCCAAGACCAGGATCGGCACCACCCAATTTTCTTCCCAGGTGGCATAACTGCGCCGCGATCGTCCGCCCTTGCGCCGCTCGACACCCAAACTCAAAAACGCATCCGGCACCACAGGAATGCGGGGATCGGCGCCCGTCGTGTGGTACACCGCCATATCGACCCCAAAATACCAATCCATCCGATCGGCCCACAGGCTGGCCAACATGAACAACAACAGATTAGGCAGAGAATTTTGATCTTCGTTGTCCACAGGCGTATCGTCGGAGCAGGGTAACACTTCCGTTGAGGGCAAGCTAGCGAGAAGTTCAGGCGCAATCATCGTTGCGGTCTCCTGGGGGGCTGTCTAACTTTAATTATAGGAAGGCTCTTCAGGGAGCACGCATTGCCAGTCACGTCAGCACCCCACGTCCACGGGAAGTAAGGATTTATTAAACTGAAGGGGTTTATCTGTTGCCCGATACCCGATCGGCTTTTGCGGAAATCCTTATGCCCCGTCAAGACACGATTTTTGAGCGCTTTCTGGCCCCGTTTTTTCGGACGTTTCTGATCGACGAACCGGCCCTGCGCCGATTGAAAGCCGAAATTGATTGGCCAAAGGCCACGCAACGGTTCCAACGATTCTCCGGTGGAGACACGGCACGAACGGATCTCACCTATCCCGACTATTACCGGACGGCCCCCTTTCATGGCATTGTGGGCGGCTATCTCACGGCTGATGCGGCGGTTACCTATGACCCCATTACCTACCACGTCCTGCCCCCAGGGGAAGCGATCGTCCGTCAAGCCTTAATAGACACCATTCGCGTGAAATCCCCACAACGGATTTTAGACCTAGGATGTGGTACCGGTTCCATGACCCTATTGCTCAAGCAAGCCTTCCCCGATGCTGAGGTCATTGGCCTGGATCTGTCGCCCTACATGCTGGTCATGGCCGATCGCAAAACGCAACAAGCCCAACAAACCATTACCTGGCTCCATGCCGACGCCGCCCACACAGGGCTGGAGGCCGCAAGCTTTGATCTGGTGACCGCCGCCCTCCTGTTTCACGAAACTCCTCCGGCCATCACCCAGGCCATCTTGCGTGAAGGGTACCGGCTCCTGAAAACCGGGGGCGAGTTTCTGGTGTTGGATGGCAACCAGCAAACCCTGCGGTTTACCCCCTGGCTGATGGATATCTTCGAGGAACCGTATATCAAAGACTATGCCGACAACAGCCTCGATGCCGACATGGGCCGGGTCGGCTTTGGGGCCGTGCAAACCACTCCCTTTTGGTGGATGCATCAGGTGACGCGGGGCGTGAAACCGATCGCCGATGCCACCCCGGCAACTGCCCAAGCAGAGTACGCCAATGCGGCGGCAGAGACGCGGCGCGAGCGTAAGCTAGAGGTAGAGCCAGGGACGGGGGATTGGGTACCCGTACCCAGTTAAGGGAACGCTGCCCTAGGGGGATGGACCCGACTCAGTGAGCGGCTCCTACCCCCATTGATCCAGCGGTCTAGACCTAGGTGAGGTGTTCGGGCATGGTATTAAAGGCCGTCTTATTTGATTTCAATGGCGTCATCATCAATGATGAATCGCTGCATGAGCAATTGATTGAACAAATCCTCCTTGAGGAAAACCTGCGGCCCAAACCAGGAGAATTTCGGCAACTGTGCCTGGGGCGGAGCGATCGCGCCTGCCTCCAGGAAATCCTGGCCCAACGCGGGCGCGTCGTGAGCGACGACTATTTAGACAAACTCGTCCAGCGTAAGTCCCAAGCCTATCAACAATTGATCGCGGGTTTAGAGCGCTTACCCCTCTATCCCGGCCTGGATGATCTGATTTTTCGGTTGCGATCGGCCCAACTGAAACTCGCGATCGTCAGCGGTGCCCTGCGTCAGGAAATTGCATGGGTGTTGCAACAAGCCAACCTCTTAGCCCAGTTTCCCGTGATTGTCGCCGGGGACGATCATCGGGCCAGTAAACCCGAACCCGACGGCTACCTGCTTGCCGTGACCCGCTTGAATGAATCCTATCCGGGACTCAACCTCCGCCCCGATGAATGCTTAGCGATCGAAGATACCCCTGCTGGGATTCAAGCCGCCAAACGGGCCGGGATTCCCGTCGTTGGAGTGGCCCATACCTATCCCTTCCACATGTTGCAACGACAGGCCAATTGGACGATCGACTACCTCAATGATCTGGAACTAGAGCGGGTCCAGGCCGTTGGGGCTTCGTGAGGAGTGAAGCTTGAGTGGGGGAGGAATCCGGTTTAAGATGGGCGGGGTTGTGTAGAGGTAGGTCATGCAGGTTATTGCCACGGCCATTCCAGAGGTTCTGATCATTGAGCCAAAGGTATTTCGCGACGATCGCGGTTTTTTCTACGAAAGTTTTAACCAGCGGCAGTTTCAAGCCCAAACCGGCCTCAGCGTTGAATTTGTCCAGGATAACCATTCCCACTCGCGCCAATCCGTCCTGCGGGGATTGCATTATCAAATTGGCCAAGCCCAGGGGAAGTTGGTGCGGGTTGTTGTGGGCACAATTTTTGATGTTGCCGTTGATTTACGCCGTCGTTCCCCCACCTTTGGCCAATGGGTTGGGGTCGAACTCAGTGCCGAAAACCATCGTCAACTGTGGGTTCCCGTTGGGTTTGCCCACGGGTTTGTCGTTCGGTCTCACACCGCCGATGTTCTTTACAAAACCACTGACTATTATTCGCAACCCCACGATCGCTGCATTCGTTGGGATGATCCCGATCTCAACATTGACTGGGGCCTAACCACACCCCCGATCCTCTCTGCCAAAGATCAACAGGGACAATCCTTTCAGACCGCTGATTTGTTTGACTAACCCGTCGTGCTTGGGGTTCTCCCATCCCACCACTCATCCCTAACCACCCACCACTCATCTCTAGCTATTAACCACATCATTTATGCGTGTTTTACTCATCGGGGGAGCCGGACAATTAGGCGAGGCATTACAAACCACTTTACAAACCCTACCCGGCCTGAATCTCACCATTCTGACCCGGCAGGAACTCAATCTGACCCAACTGGACCAAGTGCGATCGGCGATCGAGCAGGCTCACCCGGACGTGGTGATCAATGCCGCAGCCTATACCGCCGTCGATCGCGCCGAAGCTGAACGCGATCGCGCCATGATGGTCAATGGCAAAGCACCGGGGATGATGGCGGCTGCCGCCCTCGATTGTGATGCCCGCTTGATTCACATCTCAACGGACTATGTGTTTGCAGGGGATAAGGGCATTCCCTATCTGGAAACCGACCCCACCCATCCCCTCAATGCCTATGGCGAGTCTAAGCTGGCCGGCGAACAGGCGATTTTAGCCACCGATGCGGATGCGGTGATTGTGCGCACGGCCTGGGTGTATGGGGCGGGGGGCAAGGGGAATTTTGTCAAAACCATGCTGCGTCTGGGGGCTGAACGCGCCGAAGTCCGCGTCGTGGCCGATCAAATTGGGACGCCAACCTGGACGGGGGATTTAGCCAAGGCGATCGCGGCGATCGCCCACCCAACTAACACACCCATTCCCGCCGGGATTTACCACTACACCAATAGCGGTGTGGCCAGTTGGTATGACTTTGCGATCGCCATTTTTGAAGAAGCCGCTGCCCTGGGCATCCCCCTACGGCTTCAGCGCGTTGTCCCCATTACCACCTCCGAATATCCCACGCCAGCCCGTCGTCCCGCCTATTCCGTCCTCGCCTGTGGCAAAATCAATCACTATTTAGGTGAACCGGCCCCCCATTGGCGGCAAGGATTACGGACAATGTTAGGTGAACTCCAAACGGCAAGGTAATCCGCGATGCGAGCATTGATCCTATCGGGGGGGAAGGGCACCCGACTGCGACCCCTCACCCACACCGGGGCGAAACAATTGGTCCCGGTCGCCAATAAACCGATCCTCTGGTATGGCATTGAACGGATTGTGGCCGCAGGCGTGACGGACATTGGCATCATCATCAGCCCGGAAACCGGGGAAGAGGTGCGCAGTAAAACCGGTAATGGCGATCGCTTTGGGGCCAAGATTACCTACATTTTGCAGGAACATCCCCTGGGCCTAGCCCATGCGGTCAAAACCGCCCAACCCTTTCTGGGGGATGAACCCTTCATCATGTACCTGGGGGATAACCTGATTGAGAATCAGTTGCAATCATTTTTGACAACTTTCCAATCTGAAAACCTGGATGCGTTGATTCTGCTGCGCCCCGTCCCTAATCCCACAGCCTTTGGGGTAGCCAAACTGGATGAGCAGGGGCGGGTCCTAGAATTGGTGGAAAAACCTAAACATCCCCCCTCGAATTTGGCCCTCGTGGGGATTTATTTATTTACCCCCAGGATTCATACGGCGATCGCCCAAATTCAACCTTCCGCACGGGGCGAGTTGGAAATTACCGATGCGATTCAGCAGTTAATTCGGTTGGGGCATCCCGTCAAAGCCTGCCAGTTGGAGGGGTGGTGGTTGGATACGGGGAAAAAAGATGATTTGCTAGAGGCGAATCGGTTAATTCTCGACAGTGATCTAACAACGGATATCAAAGGTGAAATTGATGCCCAAAGCCAGGTGATCGGGCGGGTACAGATTGGGGCCGGTTCTAAGCTGGTGAACTGCACGGTGCGCGGTCCGGTGAAGATTGGCGAAAATTGCCACTTAGAAAATTGCTTTATTGGTCCCTATAGCAGCATTGCCGATGGGGTCACGCTCCAGGAGGTGGATTTAGAGCATAGCGTGATCCTGGATCAAGCGAGTATTTCAGGTATCCATCAACGCTTAGTCGATAGTGTGATTGGCCAACGGGCACGGCTCACTGAAGCACCCCGCCGTCCCAAGGCATTGCGGTTTTTGATCGGGGATGATTGTCAGATTGAGTTGTCGTAGGGGGTAGGAAGGAGAGAGGAGAGAGGAGAGAGGAGACAGAATAGGGGATAGTAAGGGGGGAGGACTGATGCTTTGTTTTTTCGGTAAATGGCTGTGATCCAATCTTCTCCCGCTAAGACAGCGGTTCCAATGTCACCGGTGCCCCTGAATTTGACGACAAAGCTGGCCTATGGGGCTGGTGAAATGTCGAGTGAAGTGACCAGCAGTATTCTGGTCTTTTTTGCGCTGTTCTATCTCACCAATGTGGCGGGTCTTAATCCAACGCTGGCGGGTAGTGTGATTCTGATTAGTAAGCTGTGGGATGCCATTAATGACCCCCTGGTGGGTTGGCTGAGCGATCGCACCCGTTCTCCCTTGGGCCGCCGCTATCCCTGGATGCTTCTGGGGGCAATTCCCCTAGGATTAACGTTTTTGCTGTTCTGGGTAGTGCCCAATACAACTAGCCAACTGGGGTTGTGGGGATATTACACGGCGATCGCCTTCCTGTTTTATGCTGCCTACACCGCCGTCGTGATTCCCTACTCAACCCTGGTGGCGGAACTGACGCAGCGCTATGACGAACGCACCCAACTGGTTAGCTACAAAGCCGCCTTTAGCATTGGCAGCAGCATTATTGCTCTAGTTCTGGCCCAGGTGATTTTTACGATCGTCCCTGGGGAACGCCAGCAGTATTTAATCCTGGGGGCCGTGTGCGGTTTGGTGGCCACGCTGGCGGTGTATGTGTGTGTGGCGGGGACCTATCGGCGGTTTCGCTGGGTCCAGCAACAACGGCAGGACAATCGTCCTGGGGAATCCTGGCCCCTCCGCCAACAATTGCAAGTCGCCTTCCAGACCCGGCCCTTTCTCTTTGTGATTGGGCTGTACCTGTGTTCCTGGTTGGGCGTCCAGGTGACAGCGGCGATTTTGCCCTACTTCGTGGTGGAGTGGATGGGGCTATCGGAAACCCATTTCACCCAAATGGCCCTAGCCGTCCAGGGAACCGCGTTGGCCACAATGGCCTTCTGGAGTTGGCTGGGGCAGCAGTCCAATAAACAAAAGATTTACCTCTGGGGCATCCCCCTGACCCTGGTGGCGCAGGCAGGATTATTCGGGCTGCAACCGGGACAAATCGGCCTCATGTATACACTCGCAGTAATGGCGGGGGCGGGGTTGGCAACAGCCTACCTGGTGCCGTGGTCGCTGTTACCGGACGTGGTGGATCTGGACGAACTGAACACAGGCCACCGGCGGGAAGGCATTTTCTATGGCCTAGTGGTCTATTTGCAAAAGGTAGCCGTCGCGATCGCCCTGTTCCTGGTGGGCAAAATCCTCGACGGGGCTGGCCTGATTCCCCATTTGGCCGATCAACCGGCCCCAATCCAACCGGAAAGTGCCCTGTGGGCGATCCGCTGGCTCATTGGCCCGATTCCCAGCCTGGTGTTAATCGGCGGCCTGATTCTAGCCTTTTTCTATCCCATTAGCCGCCAGATGCATGATGACATCGTGCTACAACTCCAGACCCGGAAGGAAACTGCGACGATCGCCGCTGAGAGAGACGCTTGACAAGCGAAGATCTTTAACTTTTGCCTTTTGCCTTTCGCCTTTCGCCTTTCGCCTGTTGCCTTTTGCCTTTTGCCTTTCGCCTTTCGCCTTTTGCCTTTCGCCTTTCGCCTTTCGCCTTTCGCCTTGTGGGATCTGGCAGGTGGATCGGGCAGGCGGGACGCCTACCCCACAAGCGTTCTGCTAATCTGGTAAACTTTTGCAGCAGCGTATTGGTAACCGGATTTCCGGGCCTAAGGCGTTAGGACAGTGTAGAGAAGCGTTAGAACCCCGATCGCGGGACTGAAAGTATGCTTGCACAAATGCGCCGCAGTTGTTAGAACCCCGATCGCCCGACTGAAATATGAATCACGACACGATCGATAAACAGCGCATCCTAGAGCAAATGCGCCGAAGCCTGGAACCCCGCCGTTACCTGGCGGCACCGCCCAAACCCGCGATCGATCGTCCAGTGGGGACACCCCCCAATGAATTGGCCGAGGACCTAGAACTCCTGCAAACGGGGTTTGATATCTACCAGGTGACGATCAAGGCCCATAGTAAGGTGTTGGGGCCGATCGTAGTGGCGTTGCGCAAACTGGCCCGCAAGCTGCTGCGCCCGGTGATCGAAAAGCAAATTTCCTACAATGCGGCGAATGTGCGGGTCGTGCGCGGCCTCCGGCAGGAGGTTCACAATTTGCAGCAGGCCGATATCGATCTCCATGACTTTATGGAGGAGGTGCGCGATCACGTCAATACGCGCCTGGAACAGGTGACCGATGCGATCGTCACCCTGCGGGGCGAAGTGGAGCAAAGCCAACGCCAGTGGCAACAGGCCGAAGCCGCCCAAACAACCACACGGGATCAGGTGTATTACCACCTGGATGCGATACGACAGGAGGTGAAGGCCACCCGTGAGCAAGTGGCAAGAGCGGAGCGCCAAGTCCGACGCCTACACGCATCTGCCCCCTCTGTACCGGTAGCCAGTGCGATCGCCCCGACGGGGCCTTCCCCCCTCACACCGCATCCCCAAGCGGGAAGCCCACCCGTCACTCCCCTGACGCCGGCAGTGCCCTTGATGGAAAGCTTTGATTACGCGGGTTTTCTGGAGCGCTTCGCGGGCAGTGAAGCAACGGCCAAAAGCCGATTCCAAGTCTTGCTATCCTACTTTGCTGGAGCTGGTTTGCTCGTGGATTTGAATTGCCAGCGGGGGGAATTTCTAGACCTAGCGCAGCAGGCGGGTTATCAGGCCAAGGGCTTAACCCAAAATACGGATTTGCGGTTACTCTGCCAAGAGAAAGGGTTGGAGGTGCTGCAAACGCCGGTGTTGCCCTATCTCGCCGATCTGCCTGCCGATAGTGTAGAGGGCATATTTGCGGCGCAATTGCTGGATACGTTGTCCCCCCCAGCCGCGATCGCGCTGGTACAACAGAGCTATGCCGCCCTCAAAGCAGGCGGGACGATCGTCCTGGAGTTGCTCAACCCCCTCTGTCCAGCAGTGCTTAACCAGCAGTGGTTTCTGGACCCGTTAAATACCCGCCTGTGGCATCCGGCGTTTCTGACCTATTTGCTGGAAACCACGGGTTTTCAGCGGGTGACTTATCACTTTAGCCAACCCCTAGGGGCAGATTTAGCGCCAACGAGTGATCCCTTCAGCAGTCTAGCCACCCCCGCACCCGCGATCGCCCAGTCCTATCAGGTTTACGCGATCGTGGGCCATAAGTAAGCCTCTAGGCAGGGCAACGCTGTCAACCCATTGCATCAGACCGGTTGCAACCTAGCGGAGGAAAACAATTGCCACATAGAGAGCCGAGACGATCAGTTGTAAGGTCATGATGGGAAAGCCATACCGTAGAAACGTATGGAACGCTATACGCTTACCGTGTTGTTCAGCAATGCCTGCGGCCACAATGTTAGCGGAAGCACCCACCAAGGTGCCATTTCCCCCTAGGGTGGCCCCGTACATCATGGCATAAAACAACGGCAATAGGATGTTAGTCACCGAATCAATGCCACTATGGTGGGCTAGCAGGAGCGCTAAGGCCGCACCGAGGAGGGCAGCGGCAGCGGGCGAGATGGGCACTGGCATCATTTCTCCCACAGCAAACAGTCCGAGGACCAGGGCCATAATAAGACCCCCAACCAGCAGGGTGCGGGGATGGTTGATCTGGGGATGGGGAAGTTGGGTAAGGGTGTCTAGCTGCTTGCGCCAAGTACGCCGGAAGAGCAGTGGGAGTACGACCAGGATAACCCCGATCGCGACCGCTCCGCCCAAACTTAGCCGCAGCAGGTAATCCATAAAGCTAAGGTTAATGGCATCGCCAATAATAAACGTAGCTGGATCTCCAACCAAGGTCAGCAGTCCTGCACTATTCGCCACCAGCACCATTAAAATCAGCAACGGGATAAAATCTACTCCAATTTCCTGGGCCATTGTTGGAACAAGGGGAGCCAATAGCATCACAGTTGTGGCATTGGGTAGAACAGCACAAATGGGAGTGGTAATCGCGACAATTCCCAGTAATAGGCGCTTACCATTGCCCCTGGCAAGGATCACAATTTGGGTCGCCAAATAGTCAAAAATTTTCGTAGGTTCAAAAGCTCGTACCAATACCATCACCCCAAAAAAGAGGGCAAGGGTTGAGTAACTTCTCCCGATATAGCCCACCGCTTCTTCTAGGGTGAGAATATCGAAAAAGACTAACAGTAGGGCACCCAAGAAGGCCGCGATCGTTAGATGAATCCATTCGGTCATTACCAAAAAGATGACACCGAAGAATAGCAGGGTTGCTACAATGGCTTGCCAGTTATCCAAGGTATATACGCTCCCTCGTTGAAGTGTCTGTGGATAGGGGAATCAAGAGATGCGATCGTAAACCAGTTGTGGGGCGACAACGGTTCAGAATACATCCGTATTGGCTAGCAGGCTGTCATAGCTAAAGCAAGGGGATGTTATTCGTGTCTAGTCTGCGAGACCCAACACGCCCACTGGGCTAGGGCAAACGCAGTGCGCCCAACCTACCCCCAATGAAGTTTGACAGACCACGAGTGTTAGCTAGGGTTAACTGCGGTTACCTAAGTTTGACGGTGTAGCCGACTAAAGTCGTCACTACGAGCCATCCGTAGCCCCAAGAGAGTGTTTGAAAAGTCCAGAAACAAGTCGTTTCGGCGACGTTAGTCGCCACTACAAACGTAAAGCAACCCTTAGGACAGCCAAACGTTGAGATTCGTAGTCGCGGTTAAAACCGCGATCCTCCTTTTAAAACATCCTCTAAGGCTAGCAATGGGTATGAGAGCAGCGAGAAAAATATCCACCCGTGCTAGAAAGCCCAAAGGGCAAGAACCAACACAAAGTAGATACAGGTGCAGTGTGGTCAAATCGACCAGCCCTTAACATCGGCAACTTGAGAGGCTGTTAAGAGTCGTTGCACTTTCGATTGAATTTTTGAATGACTTAAATTCAATTTCTGAACAATGCGATCTCTTTAGTCCTCCCCCCAATGCTGACGGAGTTAGCTGACGGGCTAGGACTGAGAGGTGTCCCTCCTCCCCTGATCCTGATAATCACCAGATTCAGTTGAGGATAAGCCCCAAAATTTGGTTCCTCCGTTCCAGTACCGCTGCAACGCGGGAAACTCATTCCCAAGCCACAAGCGTCACCAGATTAAGCTTGACTTCACTCACTCCACTCAAACCGCCTCCCAGTGTACGATCGCGGCTAGCACCGAGGCAGAGGCAGAGGTATTGAATGGGGGCGAGCCTGAATTGCTGCTTAAGCTAACACGTCCCCAACCAGGCCGTCAACGCACCTGAATTTCTTAACGGTTAGGGAGGACATGGCAGTTCCGGGAAGCATCGGAATCACCGAGTGCTGGAGTTGACATAATTTTGAGTCACATTGTACGGAGCAAGCCAATCTTGGATAATGCTTGGGGAGGGCTGATCCGCCACCATTTGCGTTAATAATTGGCCAAAATAAAGAAACCGATTGCCCCCTCTTCCTGTTGACATGCTTCCTGATCTTGCGATCGATCCCCAGCCCCCCATTGTCACACCAGATACATCCCTAACGACGGCCCTGGGGATGATGCATCCCCAGCATTCAACGTGCGCCCTGGCCACAGGGCGGGCTACGCCCCCTTCAGACCTGGGGGGTGACCTTGCGACTGACTATGTGACTGACTATGTGTTGGTGATGGCAGGCACCGAATTGTGCGGCATCCTGACCGTGCGCGATCTGGTACGGTGTATGGCCCAGTCCCTGCCACTGGCGGATGTACCGGTTACAACGGTCATGCAGTCGTCGGTCATGACCCTGCGGCGATCGCAGTGCGAGGATGTCTTTAGGGTGATCCACCTCTTTAAGCAGCACCACATTCGCCATTTGCCCATTCTCGATGACAACGATCGCCTGTTGGGCGTGGCGACTTCACAAACCCTGCAACGGGCCTTACAACCCCTCGAACCGCTCCGTTGGCGACGGGTTGAGGAAGTGATGACGCGATCGGTGATAACAGCGGCTTTGACCGATTCCCTCCAAGCAATTATTCAGCGCATGGCCGAACGCCAGATCAGTGGTGTCGTGGTTATCGAGAGTCCCGACCCCCCCAGCCGTACCCATAAAACTGCCAGGACTTCCCCCGCCCCCCTAGGGATCATCACCGAGCAAGATGTGGTGCAATTGCACCTATTGGGCTTGAACCTAGCCACAGTCGAAGCCCAGGCGGTGATGAGTTCCCCCATGTTCACCCTCACCCCAGCAGATTCCCTCTGGCAAGCCCATACGCTGATGCAAGCGCAACGGGTCCGTCGGCTGGCCGTGATCGGAGCAGATGGGGGATTGGTGGGGTTAGTCACCCAAAGCACGATTCTGCATAGTCTGAATGCCGCCGCCCTCTACGACATGGTGCAATCCCTGAGCCAGCGACTCGCTACCCTGGAAGCCACAACCGCCGCCCAACTTCGGCAAAAAGACACGCTGTTACAACAGCGAACCGAGGCCCGCGATCGTGCCCTCTATCAGCAACAGCAAGCCATTACGGCCCTCGAACACCAGAATGAATATCTCACGACCATTACAAGTACAATTCCTGGCTCGGTTTACCAGGTGGAGTTAGATCGCGATGGGCAGATGCGCCTCACCTACCTCAGTGCGGGCATTGAAGCCGTGTCGGGCTATCCCCTGGCCCGGTTCCAAGCCAATCCCGCCGCCCTGTTTGACCTCATCCATCCCGACGATCGCGCCCAGTTTCAGCAACGGCTTGAGCAGGCGCAGCAAACCCTAGCGCCGTTAAACCACGAATTTCGGATTGTGACGGCCACGGGTGCCATTCGGTGGGTGGAAGACCGGGCGTCCTATACCCGATTGCCCACAGGGGAGGTGCGGGTCAATGGCCTGGTCCTGGACATTACCGACCTCAAGCAGATGGAGCAGTCCCTAGAGGATGCCGTGGCTAAGTTGCGATCGACCAACCGGGTTTTAGAGCAATGGGTAGCTGAGCGCACGGCTACCCTCACCGAGCAAAATCAAAAATTAGAAGCCATCGTTCAAGCATTGCCCGATATGCTCTTTCGCTTAGATGCCCAGGGCAGATATCTCGAAGTTAAGTGCCAACAGGATGCGGACTTATACGTGCCAGCAGCAACCCTTTTAGGTCAGAGAGTTCAGGACATACTGCCCTCACCGGTCGGACGCCAAATCTACCAACTCGTCAAAAAAACGCTCCGAACTCAACAGATCCAACGCTTAGAGTATCGCCTGCTGTTTGGTGATATCCCCCGTTACTTTGAGGCTCGGTTTAGTCCCCTGGGTTCTCAGCAAGTGATTGCCATTGTTCGCAATATCAGCGATCGCAAACTAGCGGAATTGGAAATTCGGCGAAATCGAGATTTATTTGAGGGCATTTTTGCGGAATCGGCGGATGCCATCTTTATTGTTGATATCAATACCTGGTGTATTACCCAGTGTAATCGTCGGGCAGTGGAATTGTTTGAGGTGGACAGTTCCGCCGACCTGATTGGCAAGCACAGCACCCGTTTTCATACCCAACCGCTCTCGGAACAGGAGATTGAGACCCTCAAGGCGGAATTTAGCCGGACGGGTACTTTTAAAAGGGAATTTGAGTACTTGACCCCAAAGGGCAATCGCTTCTGGGGGAACCTCGTGGCCAAACATCTGCAAGTGGCCAGTACGGAGTGCATGATTGTCCGCATTAGTGATATTACCGAGCGGTGGGTCTTTGAGCAAACTTTGCAGGAGCAAAAGGAGCTATTGCGCGAAGTGACCGACCAAATTCCTGGCTCTGTCTATCGCGGGATATTGCATCCTGACCAAACCTTTGATCTTCTATTTATCAGCCGGGGGGTAGAGACACTCACTGGCTTAACCCTAGAGGCCGTTCTGGCTCGGCCCCAATGCCTCATCGAACTCGTGCATCCCGACGATCGCGACAGTTTTTACTACTCCCTCGTCAGGCTCAACCACCCCAGGCAAAATATCCAGCGCGAGTATCGGATCATCAAGCCAACGGGCGAGGTCGCCTGGATTCGCGATACGGGGGCGATCGTGCCCCGACCGGATGGCAGCATTGGCGTAACGGGCGTTTGCTTTGATATTAGCGATCGCAAACGCACTGAGCAGACCCTACAACGTCAGGCAGAACAAGATCACCTTTTGGCCCAATTATTTTTCCGCATGCGCCAGCCCCTCAACCTGGCGGATATCCTGCAAGCTACGGTGGAAGAAGTGCGAAGGTTCCTGAGCGTCGATCGCGTATTGATCTACCGTTTCCAGGCGAACTGGCAAGGTGATGTCCTCGTGGAGGCGGTCTCGCAGGCTGCTCTAAGCCTTCAGGGACAAGCCGTGCAGGACCCGTGCTTCCCCGGCGATTGGGTTGAACAGTACCAAGCGGGTCGCGTGGCCGTGGTAGCGGATGTGCAGACGGCGGCGATCGATCCCTGCTATGCCGAATTTCTGACCCAATTCCAGATCCGGGCTAACCTGGTGGTGCCCATCCTCTACGGTGAGCAACGCCTCTGGGGCCTGCTAATTGCCCACCACTGCACGGCTCCCCGGCTGTGGCCCACGGGCGAAGTGGATCTTCTGCGGCAAATCGCCGGGCGTTTGGGGACCGCCATCCAGCAAGCCGATCTCTATGCCCGCCTACAAGCGGAACTGGCCGAACGCCGACGCACGGAGACAATCCTGGAGCAACAAATCCGCCAGGAAAAAGTCCTGCACGCCCTCTCCCAACAAATTCGCCAATCCCTCGATCTCGATCATATTTTGGCCACAACGGTACGGGAGATCCACCAACTGCTCCAGGCCGATCGCGTCCTGATTTTCCGCCTCTATCCCCAAGCCGCCACCCACGTGATTCAAGAAGCCGTCACACCCGGCCTGCCCAGCCTGCTCAATTTACGGTTTTTCGACGAATCCTTCCTGGAAGCCTGCATGACGTTCTATCGCCAGGGTCAGGCCCAGATTGTGCCCAATGTGCAGGCGGATGCGTGGAGTGCCTGCATTGCCGACTTTATGCAGGAAATTGGAGTGCAGTCCCGCATGGTAGCCCCGATCCTGTTGGCCGCCGAAGAAACGCCGGTCGAAATTGGCGCTACCTGTGCCTGGTCCGAAGGCGAGCATACCTGTCTGTGGGGGCTGCTGATTGTCCATGCCTGCCACGATCGCCAGTGGCAGCACACGGAACTCAATCTCCTCCAGCGGCTGGCTACCCAAGTTGGGATTGCGATTCAACAAGCCAATCTCTACTCCCAGTTAGCCAATGAGTTATCGCAAAAAGAGGTGCTGCTCAAGGAAATTCATCATCGGGTTAAAAATAACTTGCAAATCATTTCCAGCCTGTTGTCCTGGCAGGTAGATATGATCGAAGATCCCCAGGTCCTCCGCATTATTAAGGATAGTCAGAACCGGATTTCGGCAATGGCGATGATTCACGAACGCATGTACCAGTCCTCTGACCTGGCCCAAATGGCCTTTGACGAGTACCTCCATCAACTGGTCAGTTATGCGTTCTCCATGTATGGCCGCCCCACCCAGGGCATCCAACTCAGCTTCGCGATCGAGCCAATTGCCCTGAACCTGGAAACAGCCCTTCCCTGCGGCCTGATTGCCTACGAACTGGTCACCAATGCCCTGGAACATGCGTTTCCCGATCAGCGATCGGGCACGGTGCAGGTGACGCTGGCCCGCCTCAATGCAGCCCGATACCAATTAACGGTCCAGGACGATGGTGTCGGCTTTCCTGCTGATCTGGACTTCCGTCATACCAACTCAATGGGGCTACAGCTTGTTTGTGGCCTCACCCAACAAATCAAAGGCACGATCGCCCTCAACGTCGAGCAGGGTACCCAGTTCCAACTCACCTTTGCCGAAATTTACTACGAACGACGGGCCTGAGCACCGACCTATCCCAATCCAGCAATTACACGGAATAATGTTGAAAAACTTTACTTTTCCAGCTGTAGTGCTAACGGTACAATAGGAACAATATTAGCTCGCTGATTAAACTCAATTGCGAACCTTACCCTTGAGTTTAGCTCAGTTAGGCAGGGGTTAGGGATCAGGGCCTTCCGAGTGAGAATTCAGTAAGCACTCTCTTTCTAAAACCTCACAATCGCTACCCAGTCTGGCGAAAATCCTATAACATTTATTCACCGGATAATTTGAGCACTGCTGACGATCGTAACCTGGGTACAGGTCGGCAATAGTTTTTTTAGATTTATAAATCTCTATGATTTTGCCTTCGCTGGCCAGTATAACTAAATTGTTAGGAATCTCCGTGTCGATTCTATGGCTACTGCAAAAGTACTAATTGTTGAAGATGAGTTTATTACTGCCCATGACATTAGTCGCCAGCTTAAAAAATTAGGATATGTGGTGAGCGGTACGGTCGATTCCGGCGAATTGGCGATCGCGAAAGCTGCGGAGCTACGCCCGGACGTGGTACTGATGGATATTGTTCTCCAAGGCAAAATTAGTGGGATTGCGGCTGCCCACCAGATTTGGCATACCTATCAAATTCCGATCGTCTACCTGACGGCCTTTGCCGATCCGGATACGGTGCAGCAGGCCCACGATACCCAACCCTTTGGCTATTTACTCAAACCCTTTCGTCCCGAAGATCTTAATGTGGCCATTCAGGTTGCCATTCGTCGCCACCAAGCCGAGAAAACGCTCCGACAACGAGCTAAGGATATTGAACAGCGAACAACCCAATATTTAGCAATGGCCTCCCATGATCTCCGGACACCGCTGTCCCTGATCAAATCGGCAGTGGAACTCCTGGAACAATTCGGGCACCAATGCCATGAGGAGAAAAAACAGAGCTATTTCCAGCAGGCGAAAGAAGCCGTCAAAAGCATGGATGGCCTGATCGAAGATATTCTCACCTTTGGTCATATTGAATCAGGCCGTCTAGCCTATACCCCCACCCTAATGGACGTGGCTGCGTTCTGCCAGGACTTATTGGCGGCTTTCCAAACGGGCATTGGCCAGCACCACCACCTGGAATTTATCCAACACGGGACCTGTCAGCAGGTCTATCTTGATGCCAAGTTGCTCTGGCATTGCCTCTCTAACCTGTTGAGTAATGCAGTTAAATACTCCCGGCCTCACACCACAATTCAATTGGAACTCTCTTGCCCAGATGTTCCCGCCCTCCTCTATCCCGACCAATCACCCGTTATACCAGCCACAACACCACACGTGACCTTCTATATCCGTGATCATGGACATGGGATTGCCCTAGAGGACCAGGCACACCTGTTTGAACCCTTTTTCCGGGCCAAAAGTGCCAGCAAGACCATGGGAACGGGTTTGGGCTTAACGATTACCCAAGCCTGCGTAACGCTGCAACAGGGCACCTTAACCCTAGTGAGTGAGGTGGGCGTGGGCACGGTCGCGTGTATGACCCTGCCCTGCGGCATACTGCCGGCGGACGCCGATCGGGCGGTTGCCCCCACCCCCCAGGCTGACTCCCGGCTCAACGGCCCCCCGTCTCCCCCAACACCAGCAGAAGCGGAAGCCAGTCGGCTCGTCAGCTAGGAAAACGATCGCCGTGTCCTAGCCAGCAAGGTATGATAGAAGTTCAGGGGACTTAAGAAAACCTTAAATTGTCTCTGCCGACTGCTGCTCATCTACCCCATCGACATGACAGACTCCCCCCTCGAACGTTCAGACAGGGACACCGACACCCTTGCCTCCCTATCCGCGCTGTGGGCCAAAAAATATATCGCGGACATCAACCAGGCGGCCCAAGCAGAACAGGCCAGTCGTGAACAATCCCGGAGTTATGCAGAATTAGACTCAGCAGCCGGACGGATAGAAACCGCCAACTATTTGCTTAACCATTTAGAGTTAGCCAGTGCAACGGCCTGGTCCCAGGTCGAGGTGTTGTTAGCGGATGAGATCAAGCGCCACGGGATTCAAGTGGATACGGCGAACCCCTGGCAGATCATTCAAGATATCCACCAAACCTATCAGAAAACACTCACGGCCTATGCCCAGGAAGTGCCACCCGCCCGGCTGTCCGTGTTGCTAGGGCGGGCGTTTGGGGAGGTGCGGCGGCAGTACACCGCACGGGAGCCACGGGTGCTTGGCCTAGTCAGTATGCAGTTTCACTATACTGGGCAGGTATTGCTGGGCTGGTTGAGCGAACCCGAACAAGCCCTGGTAACCCCCTACCTAAAGGTGATGGATGATCACCTCTATATGCCCCTACAACGCACCTATGAAGCTGCCGCCCAGTGGGACTTACCCGCACCGGAATTGCAGACTGTCCAGCAGGTGTTACCCATGAGCACCGCGATCGCCCACGTGATTTGCGATCGCGTAGCCCGCGAATACCCCCAGTACCAGAGCTATACCGGTTCCCTAAACCATGAGACCGTGCGCATTTCCAGTGTGCGCGATGCGGAAATGTTTCAGGTTTACCTCTGCCTCTGCCTGCTAGAGGGGAGTATCGCCGCCGTCAAAGAGGAGCTATTCCCGCTTTGTGTGATGCTCTATCCTGCCCTTAGGGTAGATTGGAAGTTGGTACAAAGTATGCTGCGACTGCTGTCGCGGGAGCTGCACGATCGGCTAGCCATTGAAAACATGGCCCGGCTCCTCCCCTACCTAGAAGCCGTGACCGAAATGTTTTCCGACGCCGTGGTCCAATCGCTGCAAGTGGCACTGCGTTAGCAAATGCGTTCCCAGGTTTCCAGGCCAATTTCAGACTGTTGGAACCGCACCCAACGGCCATAGGCCCGATCGCCCGCGATCGTATAGTCCATAACACTGGGGGGATAGGTATAGCCCCAACTGGCCAGCAGCCAATCCCGTACCCGTAAGCCGATCCCCTCATAGGCCCGTTCCGCCTGCCAGCGCAAATGGTAGATATCCGAGGTTGTCTCGGCGATCGTTAACGTGCCAGCATAAGTACTATTGCGCACTTCCCCGGCGACCGTATAGGTTCCCGCCAACTGACCAGCAATGCCCCCCGTTGCCCGTTCCAGATGGGTTTGGGCATAGCTCATGGGGGTTGTCCAACGACCCTCCAGGATACCGTCTGGGGTAATGCGGTAGAGCATCAGGCCATAGTCTTGATCGGGGCACCAACCCGCCAGGAGGTGATCATCCTCCAGAAACGCCAACCCAGCAAAATCGCCCAAACTGGTCAACCAGGAGATCTGGTAAATTTGACCCATTTGGTAAATATGGACGGTCCCTGTATAGGGGTGGCCGCTTAGGGTTTGGGCACTTTTGATCAGCCAAGTGCTGGAGAGACCAAGGGTGGACACATCAGGCATAGGGGCAACAGGCATAGGGGCTTTTCCCATGAAAACAGAGAATGGCGAGGCTTGCTAGCCGGGGGGTGCGAGTTAGGGGTTGCGGGTGCAAGCAGTGGTAGGGCTGCCGGATTCCGCTTGTCTGCCCCCTGTCTTACAATGCCCGCCTCAGGTAAAAAAAACAGCATCCCCCGCTGGAAAGTGGTCGGGATGGGCCGTCACGTGGGGTCTCTCAGGGAGGCACGGTAGCTTCGGCACTAAATCTGTTACCATTTGCCAGAGCATTTTGCCAGCCCGCTCGGACCGGGTTGGGCGATCGCCTTAACCTCGGGCTGCGCCATCCCTCACAACGGTACTCGCAGCATCCTGATTTATGCGGATAGGGGGCAGTTTGCGCGAAAATTAAAGTGAGACCGTGCCCTTGAACACAAAAGACTGGGTCCTTCAGCCCCTTCCCTAACCCGGAGGCGTGTTATCCCCAGTCCCCAACAGTGGGAGGCAGCGTTTATGGAAGTAGGCAGGCTTGAGCATGGTGAAACCCTGGGGTAAGGCACAGTTAGCGATCCTTCCGGCCACGATCGGGGGGGTGCTGGGCATGGCGATCGGCCCTTACCCAACGCAACGCGTGGCGGCCCAGGAAATCACCCCGGCCAAGGATGGGGTGGGTACACAGGTCGAGCGCTCCGGCGATCGCTTCGACATTCGCGGTGGGCAACGGTCGAATGACGGGGCGAACCTTTTCCACAGCTTTGAGCGCTTTGGCCTAACACGGACCCAGATTGCCAACTTTATTGCCGATCCTAAGCTGCGCAACATTTTGGGCCGGGTGGTCGGGAACGAAGTGTCCTTTGTGGACGGGGTGCTACAGGTTACGGGGGGGAATGCCAATCTGTTTTTAATGAACCCGGCAGGGATTATCCTGGGACCCAACGCCCGGTTGGATATTCCTGCCTCGTTTACAGCCACAACGGCCAATGGGATTGGCTTTTCCCTCGATCGCTGGTTTGCAGCGATCGGCACCAGCGATTACAACCGTCTCACGGGATCACCAGCCTTCTTTGCCTTCACAACCCCGGAAGCGGGCACGGTGTTGAACCTGGGTTCCTTGGCGGTCGCATCGGGGGATTTAACCCTATTGGGGGGGACGGTGGCCACGGTGCCCCAGCTAGCCCCCTCGGGGGGGAAGGTGACCCTCGCTGCCGTGCCGGGTGAAACCCTCGTCCGGGTTCGTCAGGAAGGGGCCTTACTCAGCCTGGAATTCCAGCCCCTAGCTGAATTCACCGCTGCTAATAATGGCCGACCGTTAAATCTCCAAAGTCAGCCGCGATCGGTGCCGACGCTGCCGGAACTGCTCACCGGCGGGCAAGGGGGCAATGCCACGGAACTGTTGGTTAATGACAACGGCATTATTGAACTGACGGGATCAGGGTTCCGCCTCGAAGAAACCGCAGGCTTAATTCGCCTGGATGTCAATGATCTGAACGGCAATCCAGCGATCGCGGCGCCTGTGTTGACGATCGAGGAGGGGAAAAGTAACGGCAACGGCACACTGGTGGCCTCCAATTCCCTTACCACCTCCGACACGTCCTCCGCGCCAACGGGACCGGATGGCGGCACTGCTGGCCCCATAGCTGCGCCGGAGGAAACTGACAATACGGGGGGTAATCCCCGCTTGGCAGCGGCCACGGATGCCAATCAGACAATGCCCCCCCAGGGGGTAACGACCGCGAGTGCGATCGGGGATACCCTGGCCCCTGGGCAGATTGAATCCTCACGCACCCAAGAACTAGAACAATTTCTGGGGGAAGCCCTGGCTGCGCCGGCCCTGACGGAAGGGGCGATCCGGGCCACCCTACAACGCATTGCCCAGCAGACGGGTCAAAAAACCGCCATCATCTATGTCTTTGTGCAGCCCACTTATCTGGAGTTAGTGCTATTACCGCCCACGGGTGAACCCATTTTTAAGCGGGTCCCCACAGCCTCCAAAGCGCTCCTCATGGCAACTGTCCGCCAGTTTG
Source organism: Trichothermofontia sp. (assembly GCF_053493415.1). Lineage (NCBI taxonomy): Bacteria > Bacillati > Cyanobacteriota > Cyanophyceae > Leptolyngbyales > Trichocoleusaceae > Trichothermofontia > Trichothermofontia sp. The sequence goes on from NZ_JBRCAD010000105.1 coordinate 59,354, forward strand.
TCAGCGCGGTGCGCACCCCCAATAACACCCATCGCCAGCGCTACCTGCAACCCGCCCAACAACTGTACCAGTGGTTGATTGCCCCCTTGGCGGCTGACCTAGCGCAACACCAGATTGATACCTTGCTCTTTTCCCTCGATCCAGGACTGCGGGCTATTCCCCTCGCCGCCCTCCACGACGGCAACCAGTTTTTAGTCGAAAAATATAGCCTGGGACTGACCCCCAGTATCAACCTCACCGATACCCGCTATGTCAGCCTGCGACGGGCTAAGGTGTTGGCCCTGGGGCGATCGGAGTTTGATGGCCAGAGTCCCCTCCCCAGTGTGCCGTTCGAGTTGAGTACCATCATTGAAACCCAGTGGCAGGGGAAAGCCCTCATCAATGAAAACTTTACCGTCGATCGCCTGAAGGGGTTACGTCGCCAGGAGTCCTTCCCGATCGTGCATTTGGCAACCCATGCCGACTTTAAACCGGGAGATGCCAACAATGCCTATATCCAACTGTGGGATGAACGCTTACAACTCAACCAGTTGCGTAAGCTCAACTGGAATAATCCCCCCTTGGAACTATTGGTTTTGAGTGCTTGCCGCACGGCAGTGGGGGATGAGGCTGCCGAGCTGGGGTTTGCCGGACTCGCGGTCCAAGCGGGGGCCAAGTCTGTGCTGGCCAGTTTGTGGTATGTCAATGATGAAGGGACGCTAGGCTTTATGACCGAGTTCTATCGCCAGTTGCACCAGGCCCCCATCAAAGCCGAGGCCCTCCGCCAAACCCAAATTGCCATGTTGCGGGGTGAGGTGCGGATTGAGAACGGGTATCTGATCAGCCCCAATCAGCCGCAGGGACTAGAACTACCCGGACTACTATCGGTCTTAGGAAATCAAACCTTGGCCCATCCCGCCTACTGGGCTGGCTTCACAATGGTGGGCAGCCCTTGGTAAGCGTTAGGTGCGATCGCGGCGACGAAATTCTACCGCCCGCTCCTTGATCGTGATGTCGTAGCCATCGTAAAAATCATGGCCCAGTAACCCGATCGGCATTGAAGGCGGCGCGATCGCCACAATCATATTGCGTTTAATTCGACCATCGAGTTCGATTGATCGGACGGGTGCGATGGGCAACCCAACGATCGAGCCATCAGCGATCGCCACCTGTTTCGTGGCCACGGGTTGCAGGTTTAACATGCGGGCATCCTGGTGAGGGATGAGCGTACCAGATGCGCCCGTATCCACCGCCATTTCGATCGTGCGTTTGCCGTCAAACTTGACATCAATAATGGGAATTCCCCCCGCTTTCCATTTGATCGGAGCCGAGAAAAAGGGGGGAGCCGCATCACCAGAAGGCGGCGGCGGCGGCGGCGTACCGCGTAATTTGGCATCAGCAAGGAGTTGTTGATATTGGGGAATCTTCTGCTGGGCCGTGGCATACTCTGGGTGGCCTTGGGGAACTGTTTGCAGCAATTGGATCGCCCGTTCCCAACGGCTAGCCGCCAATCGCCAATCTTCCCGACCTATGGCAGAGCGGCTAATATTCACCGCACCAGTGGCCGTCCCGATCGCCTCCTGGTAGGGATCAGCCCTGGCCACGGGGGAGGCGGGGGGCGCTGGGCTAGCCGCAACCACAGGAGAGGGGCTAGGAGACGGTGAAACCGGATTGGAAGCGGGCGAAGCGGGTGGGCTTAAGGGGGCGATCGGGGCGGTGCAGGCCACACTCAAACTGGCCAACCCAACCCAGAGACCCCAACGAACCGGCAAACTGTAGTGAGGGACTTGGCCCAACGCCCCCCGCTCCTGCCGGTAACAGCCTTCCGTCGGCAGCAATACCATCCTTTACCCCCTCAGATCAACGTGAACACCCACTCAGCGGATATCATCAAGCAATTCCAGACCCGTGAAACCAGTTTGTCGTGATGGCTTCAGCCATCGCACCCCTCCCCCCAATCCTAGCCCTCATCCTGGCCGATCGCGATCGCGGCAGACCCCTGACCCCAGTATTCCCACCAATCGCCCCTTGCCATCAGGTTGGCACTGGCTTAGGAAAGGGGCAATAGCCGAAACTCAGGGGCGGCTTTCATCCCCCTGTTGCCGTTCTCAGTTTCTTTACAATCATTTATAGTTCGACCGGGCACAGTCAGCCCCTGACCCGGCTGACGCTGCCCTCCCTTCCCCCTCAGCGGGGGAAAGTGTCCCTTAACTATTGAGGATCGATCATGGCAATTCGCGACAATACCAAAGGCCCCCCGCGTTTTCGGCTGAGCAATATCCTCCTCTTGCTCGCCAGTTTGTTTTTCATCGGCAACTTGCTACTGCCCCTGATTTTGGGACCCCAAATCCCCCAGGTACCCTACAGCCTGTTTATTGATCAGGTGAATGATGGCAAGGTTGAGCGGGTTTACGTGGCTCAAAACCAGATCCGTTATCAACTCAAAGGTGAAGAGGGCAAGCCCGGTCAAGTCCTCAGTACCACACCGATTTTCGACCTGGAATTGCCCCAGCGCTTAGAAAGCAAAGGGATTGAGTTTGCAGCGGCCCCCCCGCCGCAAAACCGTTGGTTCACGACCCTCCTGGGTTGGGTGGTTCCCCCCTTGATCTTCGTTGCGATCTTCCAGTTCTTCGCCCAGCGGCAACAGGGGGGTCCCCAGGGAGCGCTATCCTTCACCCGCAGTAAGGCCAAGGTGTATGTGGATAGTGAAGCCACCAAGGTGAGCTTTGCCGATGTGGCCGGGGCCGATGAAGCCAAGGCCGAGTTGTCGGAAATTGTTGATTTTCTCAAGTCACCCCAACGGTTTACGGCGATCGGTGCCCGGATTCCCAAGGGGGTCCTCCTCGTCGGCCCGCCGGGCACCGGGAAAACCCTCCTCGCCCGTGCGGTGGCCGGTGAAGCCGGGGTTCCCTTCTTCAGTATCTCCGGTTCGGAATTTGTTGAACTGTTCGTGGGAGCGGGTGCGGCCCGTGTCCGGGACCTGTTTGAGCAGGCGAAGAAGAATGCGCCCTGTATTATCTTCATCGATGAGCTGGACGCGATCGGGAAATCCCGTGCCAGTGGCGTCTTTATGGGCGGCAACGACGAACGGGAGCAAACCCTGAACCAGTTGCTCACGGAAATGGATGGCTTTGCGGCGGGCGATGCGACCGTGATCGTCCTCGCGGCGACCAACCGTCCCGAAACCCTAGACCCGGCCCTGTTACGCCCCGGTCGCTTCGATCGCCAGGTTTTGGTCGATCGCCCCGATCTCGCTGGCCGGGAAGCGATCCTCAAGATCTATGCCCAAAAGGTGAAGCTGGCCGAGGGTGTGAACCTGCACGAACTGGCCACCCGCACCCCGGGGTTTGCGGGTGCCGACCTCGCCAACCTGGTGAACGAAGCCGCTCTCCTGGCGGCCCGGGCTGGTCGGGAAGCGGTCACCCAAGCCGATTTTGCTGAAGCGATCGAACGGGTGGTGGCGGGCCTAGAGAAAAAGAGTCGGGTTCTCAACGAGCGCGAGAAAACGATCGTCGCCTACCACGAAGTCGGCCATGCCCTCGTCGGTGCCCTGATGCCGGGGGGCAGTAAAGTTGCCAAGATCTCGATCGTGCCCCGTGGCATGGCAGCCCTGGGTTACACCCTACAACTGCCTACCGAGGATAGGTTCCTCCTGGATGAGGGCGAACTGCGGGGGCAAATTGCCACCCTGCTGGGGGGACGCTCCGCCGAGGAAATCGTCTTCGGCAGCATCACCACTGGCGCTGCCAACGACCTACAGCGGGCCACGGATCTGGCGGAACGCATGGTCACCACCTACGGCATGAGCAAGGTTTTGGGACCCCTGGCCTACGAAAAGGGCCAACAAAACGCCTTCCTGGGCGATGGTGGCATGGTCAATCCCCGCCGCATGGTGAGTGATGAGACTGCCCAGGCGATCGATGCGGAAGTCAAGGACATCGTTGAAGGTGCCCATCAGCAGGCCCTCGCCATTCTCCACCAGAATCGGGATTTGCTAGAAAAAATTGCCCAACGCATCCTTGAAACTGAGGTGATTGAGGGTGAAGAACTGCAAACCCTGTTGGCCGAAGCGAAGTCGCCAGAAGCCGCCCTGCCCGCGCCCGTAATGGTCTAGTGATCTGCCTGAAGACAGGTTAACGGCTAGCCCTCACCCCTGCCCCTCTCCCTAGGGAGAGGGGTTTTTGCTTGGGTGACTTTGGCTGGCTAGGTGGAGAGGCTGACGGCATTGGCTTCCCCGTGTTGGCATTGTCCTCTATTCTGGATTGACGTTATGACTAGTGACGTTATGACACTGTTGCCATGCTGTTCAGGGAGGTTTTGTGACTGAGCAACCCCCAGCGAAGCGATCGCTGGCCAAAATTGCTGGCATTGTTGCCATTGCGACCCTCATTAGTAAACTGTTTGGCCTCGTGCGGCAACAGGCGATCGCGGCGGCGTTTGGGGTAGGGCCTGCCTTTGAAGCCTATAACTTTGCCTATGTGGTTCCCGGTTTTTTGCTGATCCTGCTGGGGGGCATTAACGGCCCCTTCCATAGCGCAATGGTGAGTGTGCTGGCCAAGCGGGATCAGCGGGAGGCGGCTCCCCTAGTGGAGTCGATCACCACCCTGGTGAGTGGGGCGCTGTTGATCGTGACGATCCTCGTCATTGTGTTTGCGGGACCGCTGATCGAACTGGTGGCACCGGGGTTGGGCCAGACACCGGAGGGGTTAGAAATCCGCGCGATCGCGGTGCGCCAGTTGCAACTAATGGCCCCAATGGCCCTGTTTGCCGGTCTGATTGGGATTGGCTTTGGCACCTTGAATGCATCGGATCAGTACTGGCTGCCATCCATCAGCCCCCTGTTTTCCAGCCTGACGGTGATCCTGGGGTTGCTGGTGCTGGCGCTAAATTTGGGGAAGGATATTGCAGCCCCGGAATATGCCCTGCTGGGGGGTATCGTGCTGGCGGCAGGCACATTAATTGGGGCGATTTTGCAATGGTTAGTGCAGGTGGTCGCCCAGTGGCGCAGCGGGATGGGTAGCCTGCGGTTACGGTTCGACTTCCGGCACGCAGGGGTACAGGAGGTCCTGAAAATTATGGGACCCGCAACCTTTGCCTCCGGCATGATGCAGATCAATGTCTACACCGATCTGTTTTTTGCCTCCTTTATCCCCCCAGCCGCGTCGGCCCTCGGCTATGCCGGTCTGCTCGTGCAAACGCCGTTGGGTATTCTGTCGAACATGATTCTGGTTCCCCTGCTACCCGTATTTTCACGGCTGACCGATCCGCAAGACTGGCCGGAGTTGAAGGACCGGATTCGCCAGGGATTGATTTTAACCGCCCTGTCGATGTTGCCGCTGGGGGCGTTGATGATTGTGTTGGCCGATCCGATCGTGCGGGTGATTTATGAACGGGGTGCGTTCCAAAGTGAGGCATCGCAGTTAGTTGCTTCAGTATTGGTGGCCTATGGGGTTGGGATGTTTGTCTACTTGGGGCGGGATGTGTTGGTGCGGGTATTCTATGCGCTGGGGGATGCCCAAACGCCGTTTCGGATCAGCATATTCAATATTTTTCTCAATGCCCTGCTGGACTATTTGCTGATTGGTCCCTTAGGCGCACCGGGACTGGTATTGGCAACCGTGGGGGTCAATATCGTTTCATTGCTGATGTTTCTGTGGTTGCTCGATCGCCGCTTGCAGGGCTTACCCCTCCGGCAGTGGGCGAGCACGATCGCCGCCCTGACGGGGTTCAGTGGGATAGCGGGCGTGGGCAGTTGGGGGATGTATACCACCCTCACACAGCTCATCCCAAATCCTAGTTTTCTGGTGCAGCTAGGCTTTCTGAGCATTGCGGGTCTAGGTGGCTTAGGTATTTTTGTGCTGTTAGCCAGCTTACTGGGCCTGCCAGAAACGGTTCTGTTGGTGGCCCGCATTCGGCAACGGTTCCGGCGATCGTAGCGCCAAGGAAAATCGCTGGCGGCAGCGTCAACGCCTCCAGGTGCCCCCCTGATCGCCCAACGATGCTCACGACCAATTAGGATCAAGCCACCTAGGATCTGTCTATTGATGATAGCCAGCCGCCACCCCCAACCGCCCTCTCTAGCCCCAACGCTCACTAGCTTCAAACCTCGCTGAATGCCCGTTGAATCGGGCTAAATTCGTTAAGATTAGTAAAGTTTCCTGGCAATGGAGTGACGATCGCGTGGCCCGCTATAGTTCCCATACCCCCACCACCCGGCAATACCTACTGCAAACCCTGGATTTAGCTGACATGGAACCGCTCCTGGCGGTCATTCCGGCTGATCTGCGCCAGCCTAAGTTCAACCTCCCCCCTGGGAAATCGGAACTGGAGGTGCGGCAACTGTTGCAACAATTGGCCGCTGCCAACCACCACCTTGATCAACTCACCTGCTTCCTGGGGGCGGGTTGCTACCGTCACTTTATCCCCGCAGCAGTTTGGGCGATCGTCGGACGGGGAGAATTTCTGACTAGCTATACGCCCTACCAACCCGAAGCGGCCCAAGGAACCTTGCAAACCATTTTCGAGTTTCAAACCGGGATTGCCCGGTTAACCGGCCTGCCGATCGCCAATGCCTCGCTCTACGATGGGGCCAGCGCTACCGCCGAAGCGGTTCTCATGGCCCTGCGGCAACAGAAAAACCGGAGTCATCTCCTACTGGCCGAGAGTCTCCATCCGGAATATCGCGAATTATTGACGACTTACTTACAAGGGTTGGATGTGACCCAGGCGATCGTCCCAACGGCCCCCACTGGCCAGATTGATCTCACCACCCTGCAACAACATCTCCAGCAATCAGCAGACGCTTGTGCAGCAGTGGTGGTGCAATCGCCGAATTTTTATGGGGGCGTTGAAGAGGTGGCCGCGATCGCGAATGCAGCCCATGCGATCGGTGCCCTACTGATTGTCGTCGTGACTGATCCCACCACCCTTGCCGTCCTCCAGCCCCCAGGTCAACTGGGAGCCGATATCGTCGCTGGGGAAGGTCATGCCCTGGGGACACCACCTAGTTACGGGGGACCTCACCTGGGTCTGTTGGCAGCGCGGCAGGAATTCCTACGCCAGATCCCCGGACGGTTGGTGAGTCTTGCCCAGGATGCCCGTGGCCAGACGGCCTATACCCTGACGCTGCAAACCCGTGAGCAACACATTCGCCGTGCCAAGGCCACCAGTAATGTGTGCACAAACCAATCCCTGATGGCGGCAGCGGCAGCCGTCTATATGGCGTTGCTGGGACCGGATGGGTTGCGCCAGATGGCAACGGTGAGCCTGCAACGGGCACATGGGTTGGCTGAGCAGATTCAAGCACTACCGGGGTATGCCCTAGTCTATAGCGGTCCCTTTTTCCATGAGTTTGTGGTGCGGTGCCCGATCGCGGCCCAAACGGTGATCGATCGGGCATTGACGGCGGGGCTGTGTCCGGGGGTGGCGCTGTCCCGGTGGTTCCCCGATCGGCCTCAGGATTTGCTGGTGTGTGTGACGGAGATGAATTCAATGGCGGAGGTGGCGCGGTTGGTGGGGTTTTTGCGGGATTTGGTGGTGGGGGAAATTTAACGGTTACTTTAGCTCTAATGCTTCACCACTAAGGCACGAAGGACACGAAGGGACACGAAGGTCAGCCCATGAGGAGGGAGCCGGGGACAGCTTTTTTGATCCAGTCGGTGATGAGGATTTGATCGGGTTCGAGGGTTGTCGGCGCTTCGCTGGTTAGGGTGCGGAAGGTGAGGTTGGGGGGAATGGGGAGGGCTTCGCCGGTGGGGATGCGTAGGCAATCGATTTGCGATCGCGTGAAGGATTGCAGGACTTGCCAGACGGCGTATTGGCCACTTTCGCCCGCGATGACTTCGGCTAGACAGTTCTGGTTGCGATAGGCGGTGAGTTTGGCCTTGGCTTTCAGGCGGGGGAAGAGGGCGGTGGTGCGGTTGGCGTTGAAGAAGGGGGCCTGGATGGGCCGGGGCCAGGTTTTTCGCAGTTGGCTGGGGTCGGTCTGAAGTTGGGTGCAGAGGGCGGCAATCCCGGTGGCGGCTTCCCCGGTGTGGCTCAGGTGCCGCAGATCTAGCCGTACCCTTGCTAAACCGGCTGCGGCTAAGTTAGTCAAGCGATCGAGAATAAATTGATCCTTGTCCAGAAACATCAAGGTGCCATGCGGCGTTTCGTAGGTGGGAAATTGACGCTGGGGGGTATCTTCAAAGGCAACCTGGGCGGTGAGGGTATGCTCATCCGGGTCATCGTCGCCAGACACATGGGCCGCCAGCAGCGATCGCGGCGAATAAAACAACAGGATGGGTCCCGCGCCTAAGACTTCGCATTCTACGGGTAATTGCTGGCAATAGTGGATCAGGTTAGCCTCTGGCAATTCGATCGAGAGAACAAGGCGATTCAGGGAAGCCCCCAATAACTCACACCACCCCTGTAAAGCCTCCAGGTTGTGATTGCCCGTTTCTGCGATCAGGTGGATCGGCATCTGGGGTCGGTGGTGTTGCACCCAGGCCGCTGCACCAATATCACACACGCGGATAGCGTCAAAGAGAGATAAATCCCAGGTCTGGAGACGATCGCCAATGCCCTGCATCACCGACTCGGTCATGAGAATATCCCACACCAGCACTGGACTCAGCCCCCGGTGCCGCGCCGCGATCGCTAGGGTTTGGGTCTCTTCGGGCGACAAGCCCCCCTGTCGAGCCATTAGTCGGGGTTCCAGCAGCACTTCCCGTATCCCCGGTGCGGCCACACAGGCATCCAGATCCGCGATCGCCGTAACAAAGGTGTTGAACTGCATCCCCACGTTACCTGTATATTCCTCATCCCTACTATGGGCGAGGATAGACAACCGTTACACCACTCCCCCCATCAGCCGCTTCAGCCGCCTCAAAGCGTTCTACGCTAGGGTGTTGCGCCAAAAAGGCATGAATCCCTCGCCGTAGCCGTCCTGTGCCGTGACCATGAATCACCCAGAGGGGACCGTGGGCCTGCACAATCGCCCGATCTAAGTCAATCTCCGCATCCGCTACCCGCATTCCCCGGAGATCCAGGGTATTGCGGGAAGTCCGAATGGCCGGGTCCGTTGCAGCGGGTTTAGGCTGGGGTTCTACGGCCTCACGCGGTGGACGCTGGGGCTTTTCTCCCTTGAGGGATTCAATTTCCTCTAGGGCCACGGTCATCTTCATCAGGCCGAAACGCACGGTTAACTCACCACTCGCATCGGGACCACTGAGCACCTCCGCCGTCACATTCAAACGGGGAATGCGGATTTTATCCCCCACCTGCGGCATAAAACTGGGTGGAGCGACCGGTGGCGGCGGCGGCAGATGTTGGTCCGCGATCGCCTGGAGGGCTTGGGTTGCCCGTTGGGCCGCCTGGGCCGTCTGGGGTCCCTGTTGCAACTTACGAATGACCCTGGCAATATCCTGCTTGGCTGCTGCGATCGCCTGTTGCACCGTCTGTTCCTGGACCTGTTGCAACTGCCGCTCCCGTTCCCGCAACATTGCCGCCTTTTGGGCAACTTCCTGGTGCAACCGTTCCGCCTGCTCCAAGAGTTGGCTGGCCGATCGTGCCTTCGCCTCCTGCTGCCGCCGCTGATCCTCCAACCCCGCGATCACCCGATTGACATCGGCTGCTGGGCTGGGCGTCACCTGTTGCTTCGCCGCTGCCACAATGTCGGGATTTAGCCCTAAGCGTGCCGCGATCGTCAACGCATTCGAGCGTCCCGGAATTCCCCACAAAAGGCGATAGGTGGGGGATAGGGTCGCCTCATCAAACTCGACCGCCGCATTCTCGAAGCGATCGTCCTGATACTTGAGCGCCTTCAGTTCCCCATAGTGGGTCGTCGCGATCGTCAGCCCCGCCCGCTCCGCCAAGTATTGCAGCAACGCCGTCGCCAACGCACTCCCCTCCGTTGGATCAGTCCCCGCCCCCACTTCATCCAACAATACCAGCGCATTAACAGGCGTCAGCAGATGGCCATCAAGCGGCGATCGTGGGGTAGGCGTCCCGCCTGCCAGTCCACTCCCGCTCCCGCCTGCCAGTTCATCCCCTGACGTTAATTGTGGGGTAGGCGTCCCGCCTGCCAGTCCCCCCTGTCGCTCCGTCTCTACCCCCTCCGTTAATGCCGAGAGAATTTGGCTAATCCGGCGAATATGACCCGAAAACGTCGAAAGGTTTTGTTGTAACGACTGCTCATCACCAATATCCGCCAACACCTGCTCAAACCAGGGCAACTCCACTGGCTCACGAGCCGGGACAAACAGACCCGCCTTCGCCATCAAGGCTGCCAGCCCCAGGGTTTTCAGCGTCGCTGTTTTCCCCCCCGTATTCGGCCCGGTCATGGTCACCACCCGCACATTCGGGGTAATCCGGACATCAATCGGCACCACCGGACACCCCTGTTCATGGCGCTCCTGCCACACCAGCAGAGGATGGCGCAACTGACGGAGGGTGATCGCCTCCCCCGCACGGGGATCAATAAACCGGGGGGGATTGGCTGCCAACCACAAACTATAACGGGCACGGGCCGTGGCTAAATCCAGGGTAGTGACGATCGCCAACAATCGCTCCAGATCCTCGGCTACGGCAGCCACCTGTTGACTCAGCCCTTGCCGGATCGCTTCCGATTCGACCTGCTCTTGACGCACCAACTGGCGCAAGTGGTTATTCCGATCGACCACCAGGTAGGGTTCCACGTACAGGGTCGCCCCACTGGCTGAGGTATCGTGGACGATGCCCGGAATCGCCTCCCGATGGGAGAGCTTCACCGGGATCACAAAGCGATCGCCCCGTTGGGTAATGAGTGGTTCTTGGATAGCATTAGCCTGCCGCTGGAGGACACGTTGGAGAGTACGCTGGATTTCCTCCCGCAGGTGGCGCTGGTTTTCCCGAATTCGAGCCAGAGCGGGGCTGGCCCGATCGCTCACCTGGCCCTGATCGTCAATACACCGATGAATTTCCTGTTCCAGTTCCGGATAGGTGCGCAACTCGGCCACCAACGTCCCCAGCACCGGATAGGGCACCGTCTCAGACCCCGCCCCCTCTTCACCGGGATGATTCTGCTGATCGATTAACCGCCGCAGTTGCCGACTACCCGCGAGGGTGGTGGCGATCGCCAGTAGCTCCTCGCCAAATAAAACCCCCTGCCGCTCGGCCCGCGCGATCGCCCCCCCAATATCGCTAATCCCCGCAAAGCTTAACCCCTGGGGCAAGGTTGCCTCTAATTGGTACACCTCACGGGTTTGGGCCAACAGGATCAGACTGGCGGCTGGTGTTGTGGGTAGCTGGAGGGACTGCGCCGCCAGTGCCCCCAACTTAGTAGCAGCAAAGGTCGCTAGATGCTGGCACAGGCGCGGCCATTCCAGGAGGTCAAGGGTTTCTGTCTGGCAGGATCGACGCACGGACATAGGCATTGCAGCGTGCAGTTATCGACGGGCAATGCCCCGTGGCACCCCTTCGATCGCCTCTGCCTCCGTCTCAAAAATTTCAAACACCGAATCCATCATGGTCACTTCAAAAACCAGTCGTGCCTCTGGATGCACATTACAGATACGAAAACTACCGTTTGCCTTATCTGCATCCCGCATTCCCGCGACCAAAGAGGTTAAGCCAGAACTGTCAATAAAGTCTACAGCCCCCAGGTTAACCACAACATGGGGGCTTTCCTTCACAACTTCCTGTAGTTTCAGGCGAAACTGCCAAGCGGTTGTAATATCAAGTCGTCCACTCGGCGTTAGCACAATCACCTGGGTGCCATCTTGGGTTGTGTGCGTTGTCTGATCCATGAAAATCGCCCACCCTCTTGTCACGTTGCTCAAAGATCTGGATTCGGTTGTCCAGCAGGAGACCGGTATTAACAACTCTCTGTCTAATCGCTTCCAGCGAGGAATGCCTGCTTCCGCTCCATTCCTAGCATGGCCCTGAGTAATCCTTAAAGTTTACCCAACTTTACCCAATGTTCATCATTATTTCAGGGCGTGATGCCCCGGTGCGATAGGGATAGCCGCATCAGCCGCACCCAGGGATGTTTCTCTCACCAATCTAGCCTATCGGTTAAGGCAGCAGCGGGAACATGGGTAGCGCTAGCCCATGATCTTGGTCACAGGCGTAATCCTTGACCACGGGTCAGAATTGCCCCGATCGCTATGCCTGCAGTTACTGACGACCAACCCCACGAAACTTAACGTCGCGAACCTTTATGTTTACGGAACTAGCTGGGTTGATCCGCCTCCCCTAACCAATCCTGGGGTTTGAGGAAGGTTTCATACAGTTCCGCTTCCGGGGTTCCAGGTTCCGGCTGGTAGCAGTATTCCCAGCGCACCAAGGGCGGCAGGGACATCAGGATCGACTCGGTCCGGCCCTGGGTTTGCAGGCCAAACAAGGTGCCGCGATCGTAGACCAGGTTGAACTCGACATAACGACCCCGACGATAGAGTTGGAATTGCCGTTCGCGATCGCCATATTCCAGGGCTTGCCGCCGTTCGGCAATGGGCACATAGGCCGGTAAAAACGCCGCCCCACAGCTTTTAATAAAGGCAAACAGATCTTCCCAACGCCGAGGGGCGATCGCCCCCAGTTCCCGGCTCCGTTTGGCTGCCCGACCATTGGGATCGGGACCATGATAGAGTTCGCCCACGCCATCCTGATAGTCGAAGAAAATCCCCCCACTGCCACGGGTCTCGCCGCGATGCTTCAGGTAAAAATATTCATCACACCAGGGTTTAAACACCGAGTAATAGTGGGGGTTGTGGGCATCGCAGGCCGCTTTGAAGGTCTGATGGAAGTGAACCGCATCCTCGCGGAAGGGGTAATAGGGCGTCAAATCCGCCCCGCCGCCAAACCACCAAACCGGCCCCGCCTCAAAATAGCGGTAGTTGAGGTGAACCGTGGGGATATAGGGACTCCGGGGGTGAAGCACCATCGACGTGCCGGTGGCATAGAAGCCGTGACCGGCTGCTTCCGGACGCTGCACCAAAATCGAGGGCGGGAGGTGTTCCCCCCACACCTCGGAGAAATTAACCCCCGCCTGCTCAAAGATGCGCCCCGCCTGCATTACCCGCGAACGGCCACCGCCTCCCTCTTCCCGCTCCCAACTGTCCTCGCGAAAAGTCGCTTCACCATCCAGTTCGGTTAACCCCTGGCAAATGGTATCCTGCAACTGACGCATAAAGTCGCCAACCCGTTGCCGGGAATCCGCTGGGGGATGATCACACGTAACAGGCGCAGAGGCCGGAGCCGCTAGGGTTTCGGGGGAAGAAGAAAGTGTCATAGGTGTCAATTACGCAAAGTCAATACTGTCGCCATTACCGCTTAGCGCTTGCGTTGCTCTCGCTGCTGGCGTCGGCGATCGCGCCATTCGGCAAAGGTGAGGTAAGCAATTCCACCCGTGACCGCCACTAGGAGACCTAGGGCAGTCAGGGCTAGAACTGTTTGGACGGATAATTCCATAGCCAATATTGCAGTCTAAAAGCCGTTGCGCCCCCAAACGACGAGCGCGATCGAAAACGTAAAAACAGTTAACAAAGAAACCCAGCCGAGGGTCAGGATATCCATAACGCTATGTTCAGGATGATTTAATCAACGCCAAACCCTATGATACGGCAAGTGATCCCCCCCCACACGCCCAGTCGCATACGTTCCTGGGCCACAGGGGCAGGGGAGCAGCCAACTTCTTACCCTTGATATCCGGTTTTCGCTAAAGCTGGATGAAAAAGGTTCACAACCCCACCCACGCCCCGATCGCGCCCCCTCTCTTGGCACATCCTGTATGCGCACGCGAATCACCCCTTGGGGAACCTCGATCGCCCTATTGCCCTATTGAGAGGTTACTGAGATCCCAATGTTAAATATCAACCTATACCTGAGTAGGCTAGCCGCAGCTTCGTCGCACTGGGGCTAGTTTAACTGGTTTTGCTGGGCGGGTAGTGAATCACGTCAGAGAGAGATAGCTTATGTATATGAGCACCGAGACAACCCACTTAACCCTTCAACTCCCCCCCCAACATAGTCAACCTATTCCACCACCAAAACAGTTTCAACGGCAAGGACTCAAGCCGCAGCGTCGTTATGAAGCCGGGTTCACCCTAATTGAACTGATGGTTGTGATACTCATTGTGACAATACTATCGGCGATCGCCATACCCTCGTTCCTTAATCAGGCTAACAAGGCGAAACAATCCGAGGCCAAAACCCATATCAATACTTTTGTCCGTGCTCAACAAGCGTACTATTTGGAACAACAGACCTTTGCCCCAAGCCTGGAGCTACTGGTGATCGGGATTCCCAGTCAAACCCATCACTATCAATATGTCGCGGCTGGTCCTTACAACGCTGCGGCTGCCAATGAACATATTGTCGTCTTTGGCAATACCCTGCAATCCCCCCTCAAGGGGTATGTGGGGATGGTCCAAGTGGGTATGATCACAGCGATCGGTGAAGCCACGACCCTAGCAGTCTTGTGTGAAAATAACCTGCCTGGTCTGGGCAGCGTCCCTGTCCCCACAACCACAATCAGTGGCCCTAGCTGTTCCCCCGGCACCGCTCCCATCAAATAAGTCGGGGTAGCAAATAAGTTGGGGCAGGGCCATCCCATAGCCTTATTTTTGCCGTCCTAGGGCACTGGGTGATCCGTCCAACCCCGATATCGGCTGCACCTCCCCACCCAGGTTCACCACTTCCTTGCGGGCCAGCAGGTAATTATTGCGATAGGCTTCGATCCGCTGGCTGGCTTCCGGATAGAGGAAAGAGGTGGGGGGAATCGCGGCCAAATAGTTAATGGCGGCCAACCACTTTGCTTCGGCCTCTTTCCACGTCTCAATGGTGCGGTTGGGGCGCTTACCCAAGGCCGTGGCCTCCGTCGCCAGCCCCATTGCCGCTGTCATGCTTTCTTGCGCTTTGGCTTCCGCCTGAAGCCGTTCTTCAACCTGCTGGAGTTGTTCACGCACCTTCAGTAATTCGGCTTGGGCTTCAGCATAGGCGGAACCGGGAATATCGGGCACGGCTGACAGCACGGTTTCCGCATCTTTCAATTTCTGCTGGGCCGCTTGCAGTTCATTCAGGTTCGTTACCTTGGCGACATCGATCGCCCCGGCGGTGAGGGCTTGGGCATCGGCAATCGATTGTTTCTGCTGCGAAACTGTCCAAAGCATCCAGCCGACATAGCCCAGAAAACCGAGGATGAGAAGGCCGAGTAATCCCCGTGCCAATAACCCTTGGCAAGACGCCTCTTGCATTTGGGTGCTGCTCCCACTGGCCACCGCCGGAGAACTAGGGGGCATCGTGGGGCTGGCGGGGGTGGACGACACCGGCACCACCGGGGGCAGACCGCTGGGGGCAACACTGGGACCACTGGCTTCACTCCCCGCACCCATCCCTAATCCTGGCTCTGGGACAGGGGGAGCGGTAGGGGG
>NZ_JBRCAD010000106.1:0-19827 GCF_053493415.1 Trichothermofontia sp.
GACAAAGCTGCTTCAAGATCAATTTGACAAGCTTCGGGAATGAGGCTATCATAGAACATCATTTTTTATTTGTTAGAGGACAGAATACTGCATTCTGTCCCTTTTTTCCATCGCTTAACCTAACTTTCAACACTTCTGCCTTCCAGAGATATCCCTCGAAGACTAGGGCGAATGGTTGCATAGCTTTTGCCACTATTAGGAAAGGCTACGAGTTGCTGACACTTACGATTAAAAGCACGAAAGAATTTTTCACCTACTTCAAGATTGGTTTCAGCAAAGTAATTAGGAATTTTGTCTAGGTCTTGACTTGCAAGAATGTTAATGACGTAGTGACTCATGCTTGATTTGCCTGCTGGAATCGCTCTAAAATTCCATTTATAAACGTTTCGCCATCAATCGCAACACTATGATTGGAGGCGGCGATCGCTGCGTCAATTTTTTCCCGAACATCTTCAACCCACGCGGCTTCAGAGCGATCGTACTCATCAAGCAACCGCAACGCGATTTCTAAAATTTCTTCGGCAGATTGGTATTTACCAGCTTGCAGCTTGGTTTGTACAAGCTGTTCCTGCTCAGGCGTGAGACTAATACCCATATACCCTCCCCATTCAGCACGAAAATTCTTCCAGTGTAGTTTTTACATCATAGCAAGTAACAATCTGAATAGCTATACAGGCTTCCTGTCCGTAAGTGAACTGGGGTAATGAACGTAGCTAAGGTAGTTGTATCGATCGAGAAAAATATGTAAAAAACGATCGCACCGGAGTGAAGGCGCGATCGTTAACTTTACTCTTCTAGAAAAACTTAATTGAAGTTGTTGCTACAGCAATAAATGTGAACTAGGCGTAGTTAACTGTGTAGCCAATATCATCCAGGATGGCACGGTCCAAATTAGTAGGTAAGGTTCGAGTTCCAGCCATGCCACTAGGGGTCATGGCGTGAGTGCCCGCAGCAGGTGAGATATGAGAACCTTGCATCGGAACGGGGCCACCATAGATAGATCGGGCTATAGGTCCATAGAAAGAACTACCCGATATTTGGCTGTTAAAGGCATTAACGTTAGTAAATCCTAAAACATGCCCCAATTCGTGAACAGCGACAGAGATGAAATCAATTGTGTTGAACGGGATGTCGTTAGAAGTAGTTGGTGTCGTATCGAAGAACCAATTATCACCAGAGTCAAAGCTCAGGCTTCCCGTCCAAGGCTCAAAATCTGAGCCAGTCCAACGGGTTGCGAGGCTACTGCCGCTAGGGTAAGTTGCAGATGGACCACCATCTGCAGATGTACCAAATGGGCCATCAATATACCGTGATCCAACAAAGACTAATACATCATCAATTGTACCTGCAGTTAGATTTTGCATAGTGTTTGTTTGTGGGTTACGGACATAGAGGTTGGTACCAGCAGGAACATCAGCAAATTCATCACGAATAATAGCTTCCCAAATATCGGCTGCTGCCTCTAAAGCTGCACGACGCGCAGGATCATTAAAGAAGCCATTGGTGTCAAACCGATAGTCAAACTGGATATTAAAACTACCCGTTGGGGGAGTTACCCCTGTTGTTGCCGTGAGGCTTAAGTTGTAGTTGGTGTTAGCAGTACCAAAGGGATAGACCCGCACAAAATAGGTACCGGGGTCAAGGGTGCGACTAATGGTATCTGCTGTCGTACCGCCATTGGTCGAACTGGCTAGGACTTCACTGCTATCAACAATACCGTTGTTGTTAGCATCTCGAATCAGTTGCACATCGGCATCTGCACTCATGCCGTTCAGGGTGAGGCTGAAGTCACTGCGGCTCGTCAGGTTGAAACGATAGAAGTCGTTGGTATCCGTGCTACCCACAAAATCGCTGAAGGTTTGGGTGCCGCTGAGGGTACCGATGTTGCGGGCTGTGCCCAAGGTATTCCCAGCGCCATCGATGGGGCCTGTGGGGTTAGCCGTGAGGCTTAAGTTGTAGTTGGTGTTAGCAGTACCAAAGGGATAGACCCGCACAAAATAGGTGCCGGGGTCAAGGGTGCGACTAATAGCGTCCGCTGTCGTACCGCCATTGGTCGAACTGGCTAGGACTTCACTGCTATCAACAATACCGTTGTTGTTGGCATCTCGAATCAGTTGCACATCGGCATCTGCACTCATACCGTTCAGGGTGAGACTGAAGTCACTGCGGCTACCGAGGTTGAAACGATAGAAGTCGTTAGTATCCGTGCTACCCACAAAATCGCTGAAGGTTTGGGTGCCGCTGAGGGTACCGATATTGCGGGCTGTGCCCAAGGTATTCCCAGCGCCATCGGCCGTAAGACTTAAGTTGTAGTTGGTGTTAGCAGTACCAAAGGGATAGACCCGCACAAAATAGGTACCGGGGTCGAGGGTGCGACTAATAGCGTCTGCTGTCGTACCGCCATTGGTCGAACTGGCTAGAACTTCGCCACTATCGACAAAGCCGTTGTTGTTAGCATCTCGAATCAGTTGCACATCGGCATCTGCACTCATGCCGTTCAGGGTGAGGCTGAAGTTACTGCGGCTACCGAGGTTGAAACGATAGAAGTCGTTGGTATCCGTGCTACCCACAAAATCGCTGAAGGTTTGGGTGCCGCTGAGGGTACCGATATTGCGGGCTGTGCCCAGGGTATTACCAGCGTAGTCTGATCTTTCAACTAGGATGGAGCGATTGCCTATAACAATAGTTGCTGTGTCGTCCTCAGTTTGAAGCCTTGCCAGATCTTCTGTGGTCAAGTTTTGCCCCTGAACGATCGCGCTAAAAATGGCACCTTCATCGCCGGGAGAGTCAACCACATTAATTTGCGCATCAATATAGTGACCGATCTCTTCCAGTAAGACATCGGCAATGGCGGCTGGATTATCGGCATTGCGGCTTAAAAAGCTATCCGACAGATAAATCGTTCCCGTCAGCGAATCGAAAGCACCATTCGCACCTTGCAACACATCCGCCGCCAGGATCTCAATCTGAGGGAAATGGCTGACATCACCCATCAAAAAATCCTGGAAAAGCGCAGAGGCTTGGGCTTCATCAAAATCACCAAACGGGATTCGGAGGGCATCCAGAAAACCAGGATTAGCGGAAAAGTCAGCCAATTGCGTGTGGGCCAACTCCAGCACCGCATCAGGGATCTGCGCCAGATCTAACGAGAAAGTGCCTTGGAGGGCGGGGTCAAGATTTTGGAAGAAGGTTGCACTAGAATCAGCAGCAGTAGCGTCAAACATGGGGATGCGCTCCTAGAGAAATGGGGCAGTGTGACATGAGGGATCGACCCTCCTGCATAGTCATCAGGGGTAACGGAGCATTTTTATGCAATGCCCTCATCCTGTTTATGGGGAGTGTCGTTAAACCTCACATATTCAATATACCCACACCCATCTCAAAATCAACATTCAAAACTTACTTTATTGAAGCTTTCATTTTCTCACTTAAAAGAACCCAGCCTTTACCCAATCTTGACAAGCAACAGATATTACCTATGCATTCCCACCCCAGATCAGACTTATCGTCCGTGGGGTAAGCGTCTTGTCTGCTAAGGCTCGGTATTCTCACTTAGTTAATGCTAGTGATCTGTCACCTTAAAAATGCGCGATTGTAGGTTGGTGTCGAGTTTACGAGACCCAACAACTGACTGGCATGGTTGGGGCGCACTGCGTTTGACCCAACCTACGATAATACTCAAGCACATTACTCAAGCATATTAATGCTCAAACACATTATTGTATTGCAGCAAATCCAGACTCACGATCGTTGGTAAACAGGCAAAACACTGCTCCGCCAACGCCAGCCGCGCCTCCCGCTCCAACATCATTATCAACTGCTCACGGGCCTGGACCAGATAGCGCACATCATTCGCCGCATAGCGCAACTGCTGCTCCGAAAGATTCGCCGCATTCCCCCAGTCCGAACTTTGGGAACTCTTATCCAGTTCCACCCCCGCAACATCCTGCACCAGATCCTTAAGGCCGTGGCGGGGGGCATAGGTGCGGGCCAACTTACTCGCCAACTTCGTGCAAAACACCGGATTCACCCAAATATCCAGGTGATAGCGCAACATCGCCAGATCAAAGCGGGCAAAGTGGAAAATCTTGGGAATACCCGGTGCTTCCAGTAAGTGCTTCAGATTGGGAGCCGCCGTTTGCCCCCGGGCAATCCGCAGCACCGTCACCCGATCGCCCGGATCACACAACTGCACCAAACACAACCGATCGCGCTGGGGCAACAAACCCATCGTCTCCGTATCCACCGCGATCGCCTCGGCTCGGAGATAGTCATTCAGTATCTCTAGCGGCAAATCCTGGTCACAAATCTGAAACTGCTGGGGAGTTGGGTCCATACACGCCATCGATAGAGGAAGGATATCAAGGCGACGATCGCAAGCACGATCGCGATTCGGAGACAATCGTCAGGGTAATCCTACCACCGACTTCTGCTGCTGCGACCAACGATCGCGCCAAGTCCGATCCCAGGGCGTTCTAGGGCAGCATCCTGGGTTGGGGCCAGCTTGTCAAATTGCGGTCTCCATAAGTTTACAAACTGTTACCTACTCTATGACCGAATCTTATGACCTATCTATGGTTGTGATTGCCTGTAAGAGCGGGCCTAGGGAGAGGGTCCGGAAGCAGTCTGCTTGTGCCAAGGGCAATCGCAGACACGGTGCGGAAGGCGATCGCAAATCGGTTGCCCCAACCCATTGTACGAATCCGGCAAGATCCGGTATTGTGCTATAAACGTTCAGGTTGATGCGAGAAGAATCTAGCTACTGTCCGATCTGCATCTGAATAAACATCATGGCAACTCAGCATCATGGCAACGGCCACAGGTGCATAAGTTCTCAAATCCAAAATCCTCAACTTCCAGTCGTCTAGATCATGAGCGCTAGAATTGCGCTTTCGCCCGGATTCGTCACCCAGTGCTTCTGCCGCTGGGAACTGCGAACCGCTGGAGGGAAGGCTGCCACGCTTATTGCAATGCCTAATACTGAGATGGCAGGATGCAACGGTTGACAAATGGCCAATTGACAACAGATAAATCTAAATCGATATCGATCACGATTTGGTTTTGTGTACCCAGTGCTTAACAACATGAGGGTGAATCTTTTTAGGTAACGGGTCCCTTAGTAATCGTCCAACTGTGGTGTGCGAGTGGTGTGCTATGAGTAACTTGACAAGATTTCCCTGCCCCGGAAGGTGCCAAACACAGCGTCATGAGGATAAGCCCTGGAGGGTACGAGTGGGTCCCCTCGCCCTCGCCAGTAGCTTGCTCACGATCGCAGCTCCTGTGGCCGCCACCGCTTCCCCCCCAGCCATTGATACGCCCCCCAATACCCATTCATCGCATCCATTCGATACGCCAGATACGCCCTCAGTATCGGCAACATCGGCAACAACAACCGCAACGATCCACCCGCCGATTGCCCTGGCCCCCACAACACCAGCCAATGCGATCGCCCCGATCCCCCCGCCGCCGGAACCCAGCGATCCGGTTGGAAGGGGAGGCACCGGGACGTTAGCGTCAACGGCCATCCCGATCGCCGATGCAACCAAAACGGCAAAACCGGCTGTTCCCAAGGCTGCGCCCAGCCAGGGCGTGAAACAACTGACCCGCCGCAGCCGTGCCCAACGGACTTCCGTCACCCAACTGTCCGATGTCCAACCCACCGACTGGGCCTTCCAAGCCCTGCAATCCCTAGTCGAGCGCTACGGGGTGATCGCGGGCTATCCCGATGGCACCTTCCGAGGCAACCGGGCCATGACCCGTTACGAATTTGCGGCGGGGTTGAATGCCGCCCTCGATCGCGTCAGTGAACTGATTGCCGAAGGGTTGGCCGACAAGGTTTCCAAGGAAGATCTGGAAGCCCTCCAACGCCTGCAAGCGGAATTTGCCACCGAGTTAGCCACCCTGCGGGGACGGACCGATGCCTTAGAAGGGCGGGTGGGTCTGCTGGAAATGCTGCAATTCTCGACCACCACCAAGCTATCGGGGCAGGCCATTTTTGCCCTCAACGCGGGCTTCCAGGATGGCGACTCGGTGATTGATGCCCAAACCTTTGACCGCATCAGTGGCAGCGATCCCAACACCACCTTCTTTAGCCGGGTGCGGTTGAACCTGAATACAACCTTCACGGGTAAGGATCTGCTCTTAACCCAGTTGCAGGCCGTGACCAGTACGGGAACGCCGCGATCGAGCAACTCCCCCGGTTTGGGCTATGATGCCGCCGACTTCCTGGGCGATCGCTCCAGCAGCCTGTTCTACTCCCAGGGGGTGCCAGGGGCCAACAATACCTTCCAACTCAATCGCCTGCGCTATACCTTCCCGATCAACGACGATCTGCAAGTCGCCATTTTCCCCCGCTCCTTCCCCACCGACTTTATTGACTACAACACCTTTGCCAACCGCCAAGGGGATAACGCTGACAACTTCTCGACCGAATCCCTGACCAACAATATCCTGCTCTTCGCCCTGGATAATCCGGCAGCCGGGGCAGCCGTCACCTGGAATCCCAACGGGGGCGGATTCACCTTCCGCGCCGTCTATACCGCCCAAGATCCCGCCGTCCCGAATCCGACCGGGTTAGGGGGCGCACCGATCCCCGTGACGGTTACCGATATCTATGGCAACCCCGATCGCAATAATCGTGGCGGGTTATTTGGCGACCCCAACATTGGGTTCCTGGAAGCGGAATACAACTGGGGGAAGGGACGGGCGATTCGCTTGCAGTATGCCGGGGGGTCCCAAGGCGGCAGTCGATTTGAGGCGATCGGGGCCAACCTGGAATATGCCTTTACCCCCAAGGTGGGCTTCTTCGGGCGCTTTGGCTACTCGCCCAACTTCCTACCGATTCCCTTTGAGGGCATCGCCCCCACCTACTGGGCAGCGGGGCTAGCCTTCCCCGATCTGTTTAAGGAAGGGAACCAGGGCGGGATCGCGATCGCCCAACCGTTAATCTTCCAACATCCCGACATTGACCACACCCAGACCAACTATGAGGTCTACTACAACTACCGGGTGAGTGACCAGATTCGCATTACGCCCTTGCTCCAGGTGATTACCCATCCCCTCAGCCAGTCTGAGAATGGCACTGTGGTCACGGGGACACTGCGAACCGTTTTCTCTTTCTAGGGATTACCCAAAAGCATGACCTAATGACCTAATTGTCATATTGCCGTTGCGAGGGAGCGTATCCCGTCTCCATGAAGACTTGTCCGGTTAACGGAGCCAGTTGTAGAGTCAGCTATCAGTGAGGGGTAGGGAAATTGAAGGTGTCAAGTCTTTTACCAAATCTGTTGCCCAAGGCATTACGGTTGAATGCGGCCAGTTGGATCGCGGTCCTAGCCGCCACCACTGTGGCAAGCGCGAATGAACCCCCCGTAAACCCGATTGGAGACGCGGAACCCCCCGCTTCCCCTACGGCAGCGATCGCGTCCGCTAGCACTCCCACCCCTGACGCCGAAGGGCCGCTGGTAGCCGATCCCGTTGGCGATCGCCCGCCCATCACCTCCCATACCGAGTCCAGCGCGTCCAGCGAGTCCAGTCAACCAGCCGCCGCGATCGCCCCCCCTGAAGCCGGTGCCAACGCTCGTTCTGCGACGATCTCACCCACTGTCCTTCCCGCCACCGACGCGGCACCCAAAATAGACGTTGCCACTCCCCTGGACCGTGATACGCCTTTGGCATCAGAAAGCGATCGCCCGCTATCCCCATCCGCCCCCCAGCTAGCGCCAGTTGCCTTCCCCAAGGTACTGCCCACCCGCAGCCTGCGCCTGAGTTCCGAGACTCTCCTGGATCAGGTCGATCGCTACATGAGTGGGGAAGGTGTGAATCCCCTGCTTAACCAGGTCGATCAGTATGCCGACGGGGCACCGCGCCTGGAATCGAGCAGTGGCAATGCGTTGCTGGATCTGATTGAAGGCTATGTGAATGAAACGGCGACGATCGGGATCGATCCGCAGTTAGTCAAAATCGAAACCTATGCCACTGAAGGAGTCGTCGAGC
Source organism: Trichothermofontia sp. (assembly GCF_053493415.1). Lineage (NCBI taxonomy): Bacteria > Bacillati > Cyanobacteriota > Cyanophyceae > Leptolyngbyales > Trichocoleusaceae > Trichothermofontia > Trichothermofontia sp. The sequence goes on from NZ_JBRCAD010000106.1 coordinate 7,996, forward strand.
CACCCTTTAGCTTCCAGACCACTTCGCTAAACTTCCTGGAAGCCAACTCCACCGTGGAGTGGGCCTTTGGGGAACCGATCGCCCCTGACAGCGCCGCCGCCCTTGCCCAGGTCACCTCGGTGGCCCAACTCTCGGACGTTACCCCCACAGTATGGGCCTTCCAAGCCCTCCAGTCCCTCGTGGAACGCTACGGGGTGATTGCGGGCTACCCCGATGGCACCTATCGCGGTCACCGCTCCCTGAGCCGGTATGAATTTGCCGCTGGCTTGAATGCCGCAATGGATCGGATTAACGAACTGGTGGCCCAGGGCAGTGCCGATTTGGTGAACAAGGAAGATCTGGAAACCTTACAGCGGCTCCAGGAAGAATACCAGACGGAATTAGCGGCGATCGCCGGTAAGGTGGAGGGGCTGGAGGGTCGCACGATGGCCCTGCTCACCGATCGCTTCTCCACCACGGCCAAGCTTTTCGGCCTCGCCTTCTTCAACGTCACCGGGTTAACGGGAGCCGATGGGGTCCTCCGGGAAACGGGCCAGCGGGTCCTACCAGGTGTCAAATCCCCGCCAGTGGTCCAGGAAATTGAGCGCGATCCCAATGTCACCTCGGCGGGACTGGTCTGGCTGAACCTGGGGGCCTCGTTTACCGGTAAGGATTTGCTGATTACCCAACTGGCAACCGGTATTGGCATTTCCCCCGCCAACGTCATTACCTCGCAAACGTCCTCCGTCAATACGACCGGTAATCCCTTTACCGATGCCGGAGCCTTCCTGGGTCCCAATGCCAGGGTGGTTTTACGGGAGATGGTCTATGAATTCCCAATGGGAAATGCACGGGTAGCGATCGGCCCCCGCATTAATTGGTTCCGCTTCTTTGATGAAAACCGCTTCACCTTTTTCCTGAACGGGACGACCTCGCTCAATCAGATCGCCAATCCATTGACCACCGATATTCGCCGGGGGGCGGGCGCGATCGTGCGGTTACCCCTGGGCAACAAAGTCCGTCTGGGTTTGGGCTATTTGGCCGAGAGCAACGAATTTGTTGATTTTAATTCGGCCTCAGTGCCTACCGAAGGACTCTTTGGCGGTACAAACAGCCTTACGGCAGAATTGGCCTTCAATCCCAGTAATAATTTTGGGATCAAGTTCCTGTATAACCGCTTGAATCAGCAGGCCCGACAGGTGTCATTAAATGGCGTACCTATTGATACCAATAAGTATATCAGTGGGGTACCGATCAATGGGATTGCCGATGATGGCGCAGGTGGGTCGTTGCGCAATGCCCAATCCGATATTTTTCAAGTGAATACGGAATGGCTAGTTACCCCCCGATTTGGCCTATTTGGTCGTTATGGGATTGCCAACACCAACTTGAATGCAGTCGATGACGATCGCGACGGTTCAATTACCACCCAAAGTTTCCAAGTGGGGATGGCGTTCCCCGATTTATTCAAACAAGGCGCGGTAGGCACTCTGGCATTTCTCATGCCGTTTAACTACACCAGTGGCCGGAAGTACCTGGTTTCAGGGGGCGGTGATGGCGGCACCCAATACGAGTTAGAAGGCACCTATTACTGGCCTGTTAGCCCTAACATTGCCATCATTCCTAACTTCCAAGTAATTTTCAATATCAATAATTTCGAGAGTAATCCGACCATTTTTATTGGCAACTTGAGAACGCAGTTTAGTTTTTAAGCATTACCCAACGACAGCAAATTTCCCCCCTAGGCTGTTATCCTTGTGGACCCTCCGAGGAGCAATGTAACTAAGGAAACAGGGTTCCGCGAAAAAAATATTAAGAAAGTTTAAATTTTCTGGAGTCCGGAGGATTCATTGCGGTTAGTTGTTTAGGTGTTAAGCGCAGAATGGTGGCCATGTACTGAAAATTTTTGTTATCAGTGTGGTGTGCCACGCAAGCCCCCAATGGTTAAATCATGATGATAAAGTGGGAGCACTCCGCCCTTTGCAACGATGCTTATAACTATTGGAATTCTGTTGCCGTCCGTTAGTTGAAACCGTCTCACTGCCGGTCTCGTTGTTGGTCCTGTTGTGAATTAATCCTCGCTAAGGAGAAATCATGTCTAGCAACGTCGAAGTTGTTGAAAAGATGTACCAATGCTTTAAGTCAGGGGATATGGAGACCCTGAAGGCTGAGGTATTCGCAGAAGACTTGAAATGGCATTTACCGGGTCATCACCCTTTGGCGGGAACCAAAAATGGCGTGGGTGAAGTGTTGGCCTTCTTTGGTCGGCTGCGGGCCTTGGGTTTGCAGGTGACACCCTTGGGAATGGGGGAACTCAACTCCGGTGGGGTGGTTGAGGTGTATAAGGCTACCGGTGAGGTAAATGGGGCAACGCTGAATGCCTTTAACTGTAACTACTACACGGTGAAGGATGGTCGCATTGTCGAAGTGCAAGTATTAATGGCCGATCAACATGGCTATGATGCCTTTTTCTGGCAAGCCTATCAGCTAAAGCCCATTCCCGATCGCCTGGTCTAGGATTGGGATTAGGTTAGCCGTCGCGATCGTGCCTAATCCGGATGCTGACGGTTGTGAATGCGAATCGTAGCGATCGTGATTATTTTGCGTACTTGTTTGTAAAGGAAAAATCACTATGACTCCGGTTGAAGAACGGAATGTTGCCTGTTTCCAGCGCTTTATTGAAGAAGGGCTGAATCAGAAGAAGTGTGCCAGCATCGTTGACGATATTGTTGCCCAAAACCTGATTATGGAAGCCCCTACGGTGCCCATGATCGATGGTCGGCTCAATGGGGTAGCTATCTTTCGTGTTTTTACAGATGCGTTTCTGAATGCCTTTCCTGACGTGCAGTGTACCTTGCCCTATCTGATTGCTGAGGGCGATGTTGTGGCGGCTGATATCGCTTATGAAGGGACCCATCGCGCCGAATTTGCCGGTGTTCCGGCAACCAATAGATACATTAAGGCGGGTGAACTCTGGTATATGCACTTTGCCAATGGCAAAATCCGCCACCTGCGTATTTGTGAATACGGCACGCCCCTGCTCGCGCTACTGAAAGGGGCGGACTAACGACGATTGACGGCAAGGTGACGTTTGTTCAGCACTTACTCAATGCTAATTGGAGAAAATTCATGACCCCAGAAGAGTGTAAGTCGGTATTGGCCACCCTGTTTGATGAAGTCCTCACCCAAGACAAACAAGACTTGATTGATGTACTCTACGACGAGAGCTATGAGTTTATTGTGCCGAAACTGGCTGGAATGACCAGCAATGTGGTTCAGGGCCGGGAGAATTTCAAGAAACGGGTGACAGCCTTCCGGCAGGCATTTCCCGATGTGATCTACGCGATCGACAGCTTTGTTTCCAATGGCGAGGTTGTCGCCACCAGCTTCACCTTTACGGGCACCCACGTAGGTGAGTTCGCCGGATTTCCGCCGACCAATAAAAAGGTCTCGGTAACTGGCATTCACTTTGCCCAACTCAAAGACGGCAAAATCATCAAAACCTGGGCGGGCTTTACCAATATTGGTGAGGTATTGGCCTCTTAAATTTAAATGCGAATTGTGGGGTAGGTGTCCCGCCTGCCAATTGAAATTGTGGGGTAGGCGTCCTGCCTGCCTGTCTAGCCGTAACAGGCCAGAGGCCCATCCCACAAACTCAAAACCTAGGATTTTGACAGGCCAGAGGCCCATCCCACAAACGTAGAACTTACCTTAACTTGCCCCTTACCCAACTCCCCGCCATGTCTGTTGAAGAAGAAAACAAAGCCCTAGCCCGTCGGTACTATGCCGAACTCATGAGTAGTGGCGATTTGTCCTTTGTAGACAACTACTTTGCCCCTGAATTTGAATTCACTAATCCCACCCACACGGAACCCTATCGAGGGCAGGAATTCAAAGATCTCGTTACCATGCTGCGGGGCGCTTTCCCCGATCTCAAGTTTACGGTCGAACACATGGTTGCCCAAGGTGATACCGTGGTGGGCCACTGGACGGCACGGGGTACCCATTCTGGCGGCCCCCTCGAAACCTTGCGAGGTGACTTACCGGCCAAGGGCTATCAGTTCGCGATCGATGGGGTTTCCTGGCTGCGCATCGTCAATGGCAAGTTCGTCGAAGCCCGGATTAACGAAGAAACCCTGGGACTTCTGCGCCAAATTGGGGCACTGCCCACCCCAGAACCGCTGCCCCAACCGACCACCCCAGAGCAGAATGCCGCTTTGGTCGATCGCTATTTCAACGAGGTGATCAATGGCCGTAACCTGTCTGTTTTAGCAGAAATCACCACCGACCAGGTTATTCATCGGATTCCCACCCTCTCCATCGATCTGAAGGGGCGGGAAGCCACCGAAGCGTTGATTAGCGACCTGCACGCAGCCTTCCCAGATCTCAAGTTTGAGGTCGAGCGCCAGGTTGCGGAAAGTAATAAGGTTGCCAGCCGTTGGTATATGACGGGTACCCACGCGGGCGCACCGTTCCTGAACCTACCCCCATCGGGCAACGCCGTGAAGGATCAAGGGGTGAATTTCTTTATTTTCTCCCCAGAGGGCAAAATCGCCGAAATTTGGACAAATGAGGACAGCCTGGGGTTATTGCGCCAATTGGGTGCCTTTGGTTCGTAATTTCTGCCCCATACCCCCCATTCGTAGTCACGACTTTAGTCGTTGCAGACCAGGCGTTGGTCATGCTTAAGACCCAGCACCTTCAACCCCTTTATTGGGTCCACTGCGTTTGACCCAACCGACTAGTACAGCAACAATAAAGTTTCGCCATGTTGGTAGTCACGACTTTAGTCGTTGCAGACTAAAGCCCATGTTGGTAGTCACGACTTTAGTCGTTTCAGGCTAAAGCCAGCACTACGAACGTTGCAAAATTTACTTGTCGAGCGACTAGCTAGCTGGCAGAAAACCTTGCAGAATTTGCGTTTCGAGCGACTAGGCAAAAACAATCTGAGCAAAAACCATGTCATCCTACGACGCCATTATCATCGGCAGTGGTCCCAATGCCCTGGTCAACGCTGCTTACCTCACCCAAGCGGGTTGGAGTGTGTTGATCCTGGAGCGTAATCCCCGTCCCGGCGGCGGGATGCAAACGGGGGAACTTACCCTACCCGGTTTCACCCATGACCTCTATGCCGGATACCTCATTCTCTTCGCCCTTTCCCAGGCTAACCGGGACTTTGGCGCAGAACTGCAAAAGCGGGGCCTCAACATGGTGGGCACCCAATACCCGGCGGGGGTGTCCATGCCGGGGGGGAAGACTGCCGTGATTGCCACCGATATGGCGGCGAATATTGCCGAAGCCGAACGACTGGCTCCCGGCGATGGGGCGGGTTGGCAGCAGATGATTCAGAATATTGGGCAACACGCAGAATCGGTGTTTGGCCTGCTCAATATGGACCTGAGTTCGCCCACCGCTCAAGCGATTCAACAGCAACTTATGGTGACCGCCGATGGGGCACCCACCCCCTTTGCCCAGGATTTCCTCCTCTCGGCGCGGGATGTGCTGGAATCCCTCTATACTTCGGAAACCTGGCGCGGCATTTTGGCCCCCTGGGTGTTGCACAGCGGCCACGGGCCGGAGGATGCCAACAGCGGTTTCTGGACCCATGTCTTTGCCCTGGGATTGCAGTCGGCGGGGCAGTTTGTCGCCGTGGGCGGGACCGAAATGCTGGCGAAGGCGCTGGTCCAACTGATCGAGGATCAGGGCGGCACAGTCAAAACTGGGGCGAGTGTCAGCCGGATTCTCGTGGAAAATGGACGGGCGATCGCAGTCCGTACCGAGTCAGGTGAAGAGTACCGCGCCAACCGGGTCGTCCTGGCCACAACCACACCAGAGCAACTGTATCTCAATCTCCTGGCGGAAGAGGATGCCCCCGCCGCCGTTCGCCAGCAGGCACAGAAATACCGCTACGGTCACAGCGTCTTCTTTGTTCACCTGGCCCTGGATGAACCCTTGCATTGGGTAGACGAGCGGCTCGATCAGGTGATTTACACCCACATTACCAATGGCTTGGATGGGGTATCGCGCAACTATAACGAAACCATGCGCCGCCTGCTGCCCGCTGATCCTGTCATTGGCGTGGGGTTACCCAGTATCCTCGATCCCTCCCGTGCGCCGGCGGGGAAAGCCGTGGCCGTCTTGCAAGTATTAGATGTGCCGTTCCGGTTTAAGGGCGATGCGGCAGGTGAGATTGACGTAGGCGAGGGTGTGTGGAATGAGGATCTGAAAAACCGCTTTGCCGATCGCGTGATCGACATTGCCAGCCAGCACATTCCCAACCTGAAGTCATCGATTTTGGCGCGATCGATCGTCACCCCCCCCGACCTGGTGCGCTATAACAGCAATTGGCAAAACGGTGATCCCTACAGCGGCTCCCACGACATTGCCCAAAGCTACTGGTTGCGGCCCTTCTCGGCAGCGTCGAGTTACCAAACAGTGATTCCCAACCTGTACATGATCGGCGCAGCAACCTTCCCCGGTTTAGGGCTAGGTGGAGCCTCTGGGTATATCGTTGCTCAACAATTGTTACATCAGACTTCTCCAGCGGGGGGGTGATCGGTAGAGTTTAATAGCAAGCCTGATCAGGGGGTAACCGATAGAACCCGATCCGACCTGGGTTATCCCCCTGGCTAACTTCCCCTATCCTCACAACTTTTTTCTATGTCCCAACCGAGTAGTCTGCTTGATCCCGAAGTTGCGAATAATCCCTATCCCTTCTATCGAAAACTGCGGACAGAAGCCCCGGTTTTTTGGGACGAGAAAATGCAGTGCTGGGTGGTCAGCCGCTATGCTGATTTTGTCGCATTATCCCGTGAGCCACGGCTGACGAATATTCCCCCGAAGGGACCGGATTGGCCCACCCGACAGGCAGTCTTAAACACCTTGAATCATAATCTGGTGTTGTTCAACGATTTGCCTGCCCATACCCGGATTCGCAAGCTGATGGAGCAAGCTTTTGATCCCCGTGTGCCTAGGGCGCAGGCCTGGATTGACCAGGTGGTGAATGATCTGATTGATGGGGTGATCGATCGCGGACGGATGGATATTGTGGCTGATTTTGCGGTGCCCCTGCCCCTGACGGTTCAAAGTCGGGTGCTGGGTCTACCCGTCGAAGACAGTGGGCAACTAACCAAATGGCAGGCGGGGTTAGCCAATTTTATCTTTATGACCGCGTTCCTGCCCCAATTCGACAGTGAAGCGGCAGCCGAGGAATATCACCAAAGTTTCTTGTCTCTGCGGGACTATTTACAATCGATCACGGAAGCTCGTCGGCAACACCCCCAGGATGATGTGATCAGTGATTTGGTCCGGGCGGAAATTGAGGGCGATCGCCTCACCAACTTAGAATTATTAATGAGTTGTTTGCTCCTGATGACGGGGAGTTTCCTCAGTATTTCAGTAGCCCTAACCAACTGCTTTATTGGCCTACTTCGTAGTCCTGATCAATTGGCGCTCTTGCAGGCCAACCCCCACCTCATTGACTCGGCGGTGGAGGAATTGCTGCGCTATGAGAGCCAGGTCCAGCTTGCCGCCCGTCGTGCTCTGACGGATTTTGAACTGCACGGTCAATCGATTCGAGAGGGGCAAATCGTTATTGTCGGCTTAGGGCCGGGAAATCATGATGAGGCCCAATTCGCTGATCCGGAACGCCTAGATATCACCCGTGCCGACAACCGCCACCTGGCTTTCGGCTATGGCCCCCACGCCTGCATCGCCGCCGTCCTGAACCGGATGCACCTCCGTACAGCTATTAATACCCTGCTGAAGCGCGTCCAGGATCTCCAGTTGGAGAGCGAAGCCATTGTCTGGAGCGGGGCACCGATCTTTCGGCTGACGGAATCATTGAACGTGACCTTTTCCCCACGTACCTAGGATTTGGCATAACGCAGCCGATGATGACGCAGCCGATGATGATTTAACCGAATTGGCAGAAACCCTTTAGTAACTACAGGAAAAACCAATGCCAACTGCAACCACGAGCGATGGAATCCAGATCTACTACGAGGACATGGGACAAGGCGAACCAGCCCTGCTCTTAATGACGGCCTGGTGCATGAGTCATTCCCTCTATCGCCACCTGTTGCCCAAATGTGCCGAGCATCGACGGACCTTAGCCCTCGACTGGCGGGGACATGGCCAATCGGAAGTACCGACGGAAGACTTTGGCGCGGAAGGGTTGATCAAAGATGCCCTCGCGGTGATTGAAGCCAGTGGTGTCCAGCAGGTTATTCCCGTTTCGGCCTCCCACTCCGGTTGGATTACGGTGGAACTGCGTCGAATTTTGGGCGATCGCGTCCCCAAGGTGATTAATACGGATTGGCCGATCCTGCCGCCCCCCCAACCCTATATGGATCTGGTCCATGCCCTAGGTACACCAGAGACCTGGGAACAAGCACGGGCGACCCTGTTCGATATCTGGCTGGAAGGGGTTGATAACCCGGAGGTCATCAGCTTTGTCCGAGAGGAAATGGCAAGCTATGGGGCAGATACCTGGCTGCGATCGGGTCGGGTGATCGGCTCCAACTATGCCGCTGGGGGTTATCCCCTCCAGGCCCTCAGTAGTATGAGTCCCAACATCCCGGCTTTGCATATCTACTCGCAGCCACCGGAGCAGGAGTATTTGCAAGCTCAACTCGATTTTGCCGCTGCGAATCCCTGGTTCCATGTTCACCGATTAGCAGCCCATTCCCATTTCCCGACGCTGGAAGTGGCGGATGAAATTGCGGCGGTGATTGAACAATTCGTGACGGCCTGAGAAGCGGTTTGAAAAGTCCAAATACGGGTGATTGGACGACTAAAGTCGTCACTACAAACTTAGTGGTTGGACGACTAAAGTCGTTACTACAAACTTAGATTGGACGACTAAAGTCGTTACTACGAACTTAGTTGATCTTTTTTTGTTTGTAGTTGCGGGTTTGCCGCAATCTCCCCTTTTTTTAATAGCTTTTAAACACTTGTGGGGTGGGCCTCTGGCCTGCCCTTAACCCAGCACACAATTAAAACCGTATTGACGGCATAGCCGGGAAGTAAGTATGACAACTTATGATTATGTGGTCATTGGGGCTGGTTCAGCCGGGTGTGTGTTAGCCAATCGCCTGACGGCAGACCCCAATGTAACCGTGTTGCTGTTGGAAGCGGGCGATCGCGATACAAAACCCGAAATTCAGATTCCGCCCGCTTGGGTGACCCTACTCGGCTCGGAGATCGACTGGCAATATATGACGGAAGTTGAACCGGGTCTGGCGAATCGCCAACTGCGGCAGGCGCGGGGCAAGGTGCTGGGGGGAACCAGTGCCATTAACGCCATGATCTATATCCGGGCCAATGCCAAAAACTACGATGGTTGGCAGGCAGCAGGGAATGCCGGTTGGGGCTACGAAGACGTGTTGCCCTATTTCCGGAAGTCAGAACATTACCCAGGGCCGGCATCAAAATTTCACGGTACCGAGGGATCTCTGGCAGTATCGGCGCTGTCGGCCCCCCATCCCTTGTCCAATTGTTTCATCGAGGCGGCGGTCAGCTTGGGGTATCCCCGGAATCCGGATTTCAATGGGGAAAGTCAACTGGGGGCTGGGTTTTATCCCCTCAATACCAAGGAGGGTAAACGGCACAGTTGCGCGACGGCCTTCCTTGAGCCGATTCGCGATCGCCCGAATTTAACTATTGCGACCGGGGCACAGGCGACGCGCTTACTGTTTAGCGGCGATCGCGTTTCAGGGGTGGCCTATCAACAAAATGGCGTGATGCAGGAAGTGACTACCGATCGCGAAGTCATTCTCACAGCCGGGGTTTTTGATTCGCCGAAATTGCTACTCCTGTCGGGGATTGGTCCCGCCGATCAACTGCGTGCCCTAGAAATTCCGGTGAAGGTAGACTTACCCGGTGTGGGCCAGAATTTGCATGATCATTTGCTTGTTTCTGTGGGATATCAAGCCACGCAGGACGTGCCTCCCCCGGCCCCCGATAGCAACCTAGGAGAAGCGGGCTTGTTCCTGCATAGTCAGAACCGGACGGATGCGGCCCCGGATCTACAACTCGTCTTCTTGCCCGTGATCTTTGTGAATCCAGCCTTTGCCCGCGAAAATGCCCAGGGTTTTACGGTCTTGACGGGTCTCGTTGATCCCAAGAGCCGGGGTCACTTGCAACTGCGATCGGCTGATCCCTTGGCTCCGCCCCGCATTTTGGTGAACTATCTCCAGCAGCAGGCGGATGTGGATGCCTTAGTAACAGGGGTAAAACGGACTCGCGAACTATTACAGGCGGGGGCTTTCGATCCGTTCCGAGGTGAGGAAATTGCGCCCGGTGCAGCGGTGGTGAGTGATGACGCGATCGCGGCCTATGTTCGGCAGACGAGTGAGGCGTTTTGGCACTCGGTCGGCACCTGCAAGATGGGGCATGATCCTCTGGCAGTGGTGGATGATCAATTACGGGTGCGGGGAGTTACGGGCCTACGGGTTGCCGATGCTTCGATCATGCCCACAATCCCAACGGGTAACACCCATGCCCCCACGATGATGATCGCGGAAAAAGCAGCAGATTTGATCAAAAACAGTACCCATTAGGTTGATACAGCACTGTCATACTCGGTGAGGTACAAGCAAGGGGCTTACGCCCCTTGTTCGCAAGGCTTGTTGGACCTAATTTACGCGATCACGGATTAATCCGTCATAATTAGCGAAAGTTCAAATTGCCCTATTTTGGGCCAGCCCGTACAGTTTTTTAAGACTAATTTGTCCCTAAGGCTTGCCTAGCGGCTAGAGAAGTGACCGGTCATTGCGATCGCCTCACAACTAACACGGCTAACCTGATCTTCCCCTTTGGTTTTCTGGTGGGGTGGGCCTCTGGCCTGCCATTACACACCTCTGGCCTGATGCATCTTCTGGTGGGGTGGGCCTCTGGCCCGCCATTGCGGACCTCTGGCCTGCCATTCAGATAATCGCCCATAACCCTAAACTCCCCCTAAACTCTCCTCCGAGCTTTGATCTCATTTTGATCTCATTGTTATTAAGGACCCTAAACACGCATGGCTAACTTGCTAGGTACGCCCGGTGCCGATGTTTTGCTGGCATTTAGTACTGACGACTTCATATTTGGCTTAGCAGGTGCCGATGCCCTCTTTGGGCTACAAGGCAACGATCGCATCTACGCCGGTAAGGATCACGATCGGGCTTGGGGTGGCAAGGGCAATGACCTTGTTTTCGGTAATCTTGGCAATGACTTCTTGCGGGGAGATTTAGATAACGATACCCTCTACGGCGGCAAAGGGAGCGATGGCCTACGCGGTGGCAAAGGGGCGGATGTTCTCTTGGGCGATCGCGGCAGTGATGTGCTGTTTGGCGACCTGGGATCCGATAGCCTGACGGGGGGCCCCGGTGCCGACAAGTTTATTTTAGCCAGAGTATCCGGCCAAGCAACGGCAACGACGGGGGGGCCTAACCTGCTGGATGCCGATGTGGTCGATGATTTTGAGAATGGGACCGATTACCTCGGTTTAGCCGGGGGACTGCGCTTTCAGGATCTAGATTTCATTCGGATTACCCCCGAACTCGATCCCTCTGGCCGCTTTAACGGTGACACGGTGATTCGCGATTTAGCCACCGGGGAATTTTTAGCCATCCTCAGGGGTATTAATCCCGCCCAACTGAGTGGGCAAGATTTTACCACCAACCTGGAGCCAATCCCTGAGGTGGCGACCGACAATCCTGCACCTGGAAATAATCCGGGCGGCAATCCTGGGACTCCCCCCGATGACACGCCGGGCAATAATCCGGGCAATCCCCCCGGTGGTGGTAATCCGGGCAATCCCCCCGGTGGTGGTAATCCGGGCAATAATCCGGGCAATCCCCCCGGTGG
>NZ_JBRCAD010000107.1:0-15175 GCF_053493415.1 Trichothermofontia sp.
GACCCCGCCCCCACTCGCCCCCGCCGTATTGTTGGCCTTGTACCGGGGCAACCGACCTACCGTATCCTTGCGGTGGACGATCGCGAAATCAATCGGCAACTGTTGCGTAAGCTGCTGACACCCGTCGGTTTCGAGGTCCGCGAAGCGGAAAACGGCCAGCAGGCGATCCAAATCTGGTCAACCTGGCAGCCTCACCTGATCTGGATGGATATGCGGATGCCCGTGATGGATGGTTACCAGGCCACCCAATACATTCGCGCCCAGCCCCAGGGCCAAGCGACCGTGATTCTTGCCCTCACGGCCAGTGCCTTCGAGGCAGATCGATCGCGGGTGTTGGCGATTGGCTGTGATGACTTCATTCGCAAGCCCTTCCAGGAAGCCACCCTATTCGAGAAAATGGCCCAACACCTAGGGGTGGTGTATACCTATGCCCCAGAGTCAGCGGTCACCCCCACCCCCACCCACCGACTTACCGCTCCCAGTAACCATTTCGCCCTGATCGAGGCATTACGCCAAAGGCCCATCCCTTGGCTACAGACCTTACAGGAGGCCGCAGCAGGGGCAGATGGCAAGCAAGTGACGCAACTGATACAGGCACTTCCCGCAGCCCAAGCTACCCTACAGCAAGCCCTCAACAGCCTGCTCTACGACTTTCGCTTTGATGTGATCCTGGAACTGGTGCAAGCGGCCCGCGAGACTGACTCATCGGAAAAAATTCCTAGCACCAGCATCCGGGATGGTCCAGAGGGGGCAACTAAGATGTAAAAATGTAAAGATGTAACAGCAAATCAACTCAACGAGGCTCAGCACGGTGTTTGTCCTCAGTGGTTATGAATATTTTCTCGGCTTCCTGATCCTGGCGGGCCTGGTTCCCGTCCTTGCCCTGGGGGGGTCAGCCCTGGTTCGTCCTCGCCGGAAAGGGGCCGAACGGCTCCTTACCTATGAGTCGGGCATGGAGCCGATCGGGGGAGCCTGGATACAATTTAATATTCGCTACTATATGTTCGCCCTGGTCTTCGTGATCTTCGATGTAGAGACGGTGTTTCTCTACCCGTGGGCCGTGGCCTTTCACCAATTGGGGGTGCTGGCCTTTATCGAAGCCCTGATTTTTATTGCGATTTTAGTTGTTGCCCTGATTTACGCTTGGCGGAAAGGAGCACTGGAATGGTCATGAACCCTGATCAGCTAGCCCCCACCTCCGACGCGGCCCGTCTCACAGCGGAGCGTCTGATGAACCCGGTGGCTCATCCTCCCCAGGTAACCCAAGACCTGTCAGAGAATGTGATTCTGACAACGTTGGATGACCTCCATAACTGGGTGCGCCTGTCGAGCCTCTGGCCGATGATGTATGGGACGGCCTGTTGTTTCATTGAATTTGCCGCCCTGATTGGCTCCCGATTTGACTTCGATCGCTTTGGTCTTGTCCCACGGGCTAGCCCTCGGCAAGCGGATTTGATTATTACGGCGGGCACGATCACGATGAAAATGGCTCCGGCCTTGGTCCGCCTTTATGAGCAAATGCCCGATCCCAAATATGTGATTGCAATGGGGGCCTGCACGATCACGGGTGGGATGTTCAGTATGGATTCCCCCACGGCGGTGCGCGGGGTGGATAAGTTGATTCCGGTAGATGTGTATATCCCTGGGTGCCCGCCGCGACCGGAAGCGATTTTCGATGCCATTATTAAACTGCGCAAGAAAATTGCCAACGAGTCCTTGCAAGAACGGGACAGCTTTGGACCGACACCGCGTTTATACACGCGATCGCACCAGATGAAGGTCGTACCCCCCATCTTGACCGGGACCTACCTGCAATCCCCCACTCGGCAAGCGCCTAGCCCAGAACTCGCAGCGGCGATCGGGGTTCCCATTCCCCCCGCGTTGGCTGCCTCTGCAACTGCCCAACCCCAGGAGGTCGATCGTGGCTGAAGAGAATCAACCCCAAGCCAGCAGTGAAATTGTGGAAGCAGGTCCGGTTTCCAGTTGGCTAACGGCCAATGGCTTCGACCACGAGGCCCTCGATCGCGATCACCTGGGGGTGGAGATCCTGAAGATCGATCGCGATGTCCTGTTGCCGATCGCCACGGCCCTCTATGCCTATGGCTTTAACTGTCTCCAGTGCCAGGGGGCCTATGATGTGGGTCCAGGCGATCAACTGGTGAGTTTCTATCACCTGATCAAGATTCAAGACAATGTCGATCGGCCAGAGGAGGTCCGCCTCAAGGTGTTCCTCCCCCGTGAAGATCCGCGGGTGCCGTCGGTGTACTGGATTTGGAAGGGGGCCGACTGGCAGGAGCGGGAGAGCTACGACATGTACGGGATTGTCTATGAAGGGCATCCCAACCTGAAGCGTATCCTGATGCCCGAAGACTGGGTGGGCTGGCCCCTGCGCAAGGACTACATCACGCCCGACTTCTTTGAACTCCAGGACGCCTATTAGGGCACGGATATTCAAGCTAACCAATATCTTCTTGTGGGATGGCCCTCTGGGCTGTCCCATTTTCCCATTTGTATTAGAACTGTTCCATTGGCATCAGGGCAGGCAGGATGCCTACTCCACAACATCCAGCGATCTAAATGACATCCAGCGATCTAAAATCACAAAATCTAAACTTCAATCTGGCAGGCAGGATGCCTACCCCACAAGAACCTGTGAGAAAGGCCCCATCAACGCTCTTGTGGGATGGCCCGCTGGACTGTCCCATTCATCCCGTTAAACTCCTTAGATCTGAAATAACCAGCGAGCAATGCCCAGGTAAATACTCACCCCTAGGACATCAACAGCGGTTGTGATAAACGGAGCCGACATCAGGGCTGGGTCAAACTTGAGGGCCTTAAACAGAAAGGGCAAGCCCGAACCCGCCACCGCTGCTAAAATTGAAACCACAAAGAGGCTTGCTCCTACCGCAATCCCGACGAGGAGGTCCCGTTGCAGGACATAGGCCCACCCCGTCACAATCACCCCTAGCATCAGCCCCAGGAACGTCCCCGCGATCGCCTCCCGCCGGAGAATCCTGACCACCTCACCCATGTGCACATCCTCCGTATTCAGTCCCCGAATCACGACCGTGGACGATTGGGAGCCAATATTGCCCCCCGTATCAATGAGCAGGGGGATAAACGCCGCTAGGGCAATCACCTGGGCCAGGACATCCTCTTGGGCATGAATAACACCGCTGGTCAAGGTGTTGGTAATCAGCAGCACAAACAGCCAAACGACCCGTTTCCGGGCCACCGTCAGGAGATTGGTCTTGAAGTAATCATCCCCCTTCGCCTGCACCCCGCCAGCGGTGTAGATATCCTCCGTAGCCTCGTCTTCCAAAATATCGAGGACATCATCCACCGTGACAATCCCCACCAGCCGTTGTTCAGAATCAACAACGGGAACAGCGAGGAAGTCGTAGTGTTGCAGGGTGCGGGCCACCTCCTCCTGGTCGGTATCGGTATGCACGGCGATCACATCGCGGGTCATAATGTCCCGGATCAATTGGTCCGGTTGGGCCACCACCAAATCCCGCAGGGATACAATCCCACTCAGGTGACGGGAGGCATCAGTGACGTAGAGGGTATAAATGGTTTCGATCTCTGCCGCCACCTGGCGTACCCGTTCTAGGGCTTGGTGAACGGTAAACTCCTCCTTGAACGACACGTACTCGGTCGTCATGATCCGGCCAGCGGTTTCGGCCTTATATCCCAGGAGCAGGGCTGTGGCCTCCCGTTCCTCTGGACTCAGATGGTGGAATAACTGCCGGACCACCTTGGCGGGCATCTCGTCCAATAGGCGCACGCGATCGTCGGGGGACATCTGGTTGATAATGTCCAGGACTTCCGGATGTTTGAAGTCCTCTAACAGTGCTTCCTGGATCGGGGTATCCAGGTACTCATAAACCGCAATGGCCTCATCCTTCGCCAGGAGCCGAAAGGCGATCGCCTGTAAATGGCTGGGAAGCGATTCAATCACATCGGCAATATCCGCTGGCTGTACGGGTTGCAAAATTGTTTTTGCCGCTTCAAATTGCGATCGCTCCAGAAGCGTCTGCACCTGCGATCGCACCAGTTCCTGCAACTCGGCGCGATCGGGGTTTCGACGGGAGGAGGTCACAATATCCATGCGAACAATGCCAAAACGTTAGTTATACCAATCAGTCCATGAGTCTCAGGAGATTTTCCTGCGGAGACGCTACGCGAACGAAAAACAATTGTGGGGTAGGCATCCTGCCGGCCCCTGAAACAGCCGAAACGGCTATCCCACGTTTAATTTGCGATCTACCGAGTTTGTCCGCGAGTCTGTCCGCGAATTCAGCCAATAAGCCAGTGCGTCAAAACGAACACACAAACGATCGGCTTCTCCTTAAGATAGAAGGGACTGAACCCACTTGCCAAGTGCCACAGATGACAGCCAGGGCAGCAGCACGGCAATCACTACCCGTAGCCGCACGTCGGCACGGTATGATGCTGAGGGAAAGGTTCAAGCCCCTAAACCCTTTCACCATAAGGACGGGGTCCCGCGTCTGTCAACCACGGCTAGGGAAGCAGCTTGTTTACCTGCAACGTTTGTTGGTTTGCGCTATGAGTCACACACTGCCCGGTTTGCCCACGGGGGCCTTGCGACGGGTGCATCATGTCGCCCTAAATGTGGCCGATCTCCAGCGATCGCGGCAATTTTATGGCAAACTCTTGGGCCTGCATGAATTAACGGGCGATGCAGTGCCTAGCACCCTACGCGATTTGGTGCAGGCTGGGAAAGTGGCCAACTTTGTTACCCCAGATGGGCTGGTCCTGGACCTATTTTGGGAGCCAGAATTAGCCCCACCGAGTCCGGACCCAGATCAGCAATTTACCCGTGCCAACCACTTGGCCTTTGATATTGCCCCCACCGCGTTTGATCAAGCATTGGCCATTCTCCAGCAACACCAAGTTCCGATCGCCCTCGGTCCCGTTACGCGCCCCACCGGTCGCGGGGTATATGTTTACGATCCGGATGGGTTTATGATCGAGATTCGCTGTGATCCGAGTTAACCTAGTAGCTCGAAAAGTAAATTCTGCAACGTTCGTAGTGCTGGCCTTAGCCTGCAACCACTAAAGTCGTTACGACCAACGTTGCGAAACTTTTTGTTTGCTGTACGAGGTGCCCTGGGCGATCGACCGGTGACTTCCTGATATTCTTGTAGCGGATAGCCCCTAGGCTGACGCTAGCTCCCCTTGAACATTGAGACTTAGGACCCCCATAACCTTGGCCAATAGCTGGTGGGAAATTCAAGTGCTTTGCGATCCAGTGCTGGATGACATGGTCTTCTGGCGACTGCGCAAATTTGGCTGTCGTGGCACGGCTACGGAACCCAAAGGTTCAGCCAGTTTAGTCAAGGCATACCTGCCAGAGGGACAAGCACGGGTCCTCGATCTCTCCGCCCTGTCGTTGCTCTTACGTCAGGACGCTCTGACCATGCAACAACCCATCCCGATCGTCCAATGGCACCTGATCGACGAGGAAGATTGGAGTAGTGCCTGGAAAGATCACTGGCATCCCCAGGAAATTGGCGATCGCTTTCTCGTCTGTCCTGCCTGGATCACTCCCCCTGCCAACAGTCAGCGCCTGCTCCTACGCCTTGATCCCGGTGCGGCCTTTGGGACGGGCACCCACCCCACCACCCAACTGTGCCTAGAATCATTGGAAATGCGCCTCGGCTTTGAGGAAACCGATAGTGTCATTGCCGATATTGGCTGTGGATCAGGCATTCTGAGTATTGGGGCGGCCCTCCTAGGGGCCAAACAGATTTATGCCGTGGATGTTGACGAGTTGGCGGTTCATGCGGCGATGAACAACCGGGATCTGAACCAAATTGTGGCGGAACGCCTGCACGTGGAGCTAGGCAGCGTCGATCGCCTGCATGAAATCCTGGAAACACCGATTGATGGCATTCTCTGCAATATCCTGGCGGAGGTGGTTGTGGATTTGTTGCCCCAGTTGAATGATCTGGTCAAGCCCACCAGTTGGGGCATCATCAGCGGGGTATTGTTGGATCAGGCCAAACCCGTCGCGGATGCCCTGGAACAAAATGGCTGGGTTGTCGGTACTCTCTGGCGTCGTCAGGATTGGTGTTGCTTTAACGTGCGGCGCTCATGACCCATCCCTCCAAGCGCTCCCTTGGGTCCTAGTGACTTGCAGCAAAAGTTCCTGTAAACTGGGCCTACAGACCGTAGGTATCTGGAGGCCATGCCCAGCATTCACTAATCTCGGTGGGGCATTGAGTCAGAAACGTTAGGCTGCGGGCCAGCCCCCATTACCGGAACTTTCCGTAACGGGGCAAAGTCCAGCAAAGGCAGTAGCGTTTTTTGATGAGATGGCCGTGTTGTTGTTTCGTTGGTTGTCTGGCTTATTGTGGGTATTGCCAACTTACCCCTCAGCTTCTTTCAGGTTTAGCGAGCGTGAACGGCGATCGCCGCGATCGCTAGCAACAACTACACCAACCCCAATGCCGATTCCGGTCAGTGTGTTGGCCGCCTGTCAGACCGATTTTCTAACGCCCCGATCACTCAGCTTGCCGTTGTGAGGAGACTGTTAGCATGAGCTGGAATCCGTTCGCGACTTCACTCTTTCGTTTGCTCAACCCATCCATTTCCCTAGGGAGACGCCATTGGTGGCTCTCCCTTTTCCTTTGGTTTCTGGCGATCGCGCCCGCCAGTGCGGCCCTTGAACTGCGGGTCGCCGTGGAGGACGGGGCTAGCCGCATTCGCGTGGGGACCTCGACTAATGCCACGCTGCGGAATGGGGCGGGACAAACCCTAGCCCAACTGGCAAGCATGAATGCCCAGGAAGCACGGCTCCAAGGCGGCATGGTCTCCCTGGCAGGTAAACAAGCAGGCCAAATTTGGGTAGAACCCAGTGGTGATGGCTTGGTGTGGATTGGCGATCGCTGGTATCGGGGGCGGACGCTGCTGGTGCCGGTGAATGGCGGTCTCGCGGCGGTTAACTACGTCGATCTAGAGCAGTATCTTTACAGTGTGCTGGGGGCGGAAATGAGTCCTAACTGGCCCCAGGAAGCGCTGAAAGCTCAGGCCGTAGCCGCGCGATCGTTTGCCTTGAACCGTCGCCAAAAGGCCACGGGTCGCCATTTCGATGTGGACGATACCACGTCTTCCCAGGTGTATCGGGGGGTGAAAGATGAGGCCCCAACGACCCAGGCGGCAGTCAACGCGACCGCAGGCCAAGTCTTAACCTACAACGGTCAGGTGATCGAAGCCGTGTTCCATTCCTCCTCCGGCGGTCATACCGAGAACGTGGAGGATGTGTGGAGTAACCCGCTCCCCTATCTGCGGGGCGTACCCGACTTTGATCAGGGGGCACCCGTTTTTCAATGGAGCAAGGATTTTACACAGGACCAACTGAGCCGCTTGATTTCCGGGGTGGGTAATGTGATTTCCATGACCCCTGTGCAAAAAACCCCCCAAGGGCGGGTGGTGTCCATGAAGGTGGTCGGCACAGCGGGACAGCGCACCATTAGTGGCCGGGATCTCCGCAATGCCCTCGGTTTACGCAGCACCCTGTTTGCTGTGGTGCCGAAGGGGGGACAGAGCAAGTCGGCTGCACCCACTGCCTTCCAAGTCGTTGGTCGGGGCTTTGGACATGGCCTGGGCATGAGCCAGTGGGGAGCCTATGGCATGGCACAACGGGGCTATAACTATCAGCAAATTGTGTTGCACTATTATCGGGGTGCCCAACTGGCCCGGATTGATGTGCGTTAGTGAGGACTGGCTGTCTAGGACAGGGGTAGGCTCACGTAAAAACAACTGCCCGTCCCTGGTATACTTTCCACCCAGATCCGTCCGCCGTGGAGTTGCACGATACTCCGGGCGATCGCGAGTCCTAATCCCGTGCCCCCCTTCTGCCGTGCATCAGCGTCTTCCACCTGCTGAAAGCGCTCAAAAATCAGGCTGAGTTTATCGGCAGGAATGCCCCGCCCTTGATCCTGCACTGTAATGAGGGCTTCAGCCGTAGCCGTTGGGGTGGCTGCGATCGCCTCAGCCCGGAGCCAAACCGCCGTACCAGCTTGGGAAAATTTGATCGCGTTGCTGAGAAGATTCGTGAGAACTTCGAGCAAGCGGGACGGATCTGCGATTAACTGCATCGAGGGGGCTGCCATCATTAGGGTAATCCCGGCCTGATCGGCGATCGCTTGGGTTTGTTCCACTGCCTGGGTGATCAAGGTCTGGAGGTCGCAGGGTTCCTTCTGGAGCGTGATTCGGCCCGACTCCAACCGCTCAACATTTAAAATATCGTTCACAAGGCGAATCAGGTGTTCGGTACTGCTAATGGCAATACCCAAGGTTTTCTGACCCCGTTCCGTATCAAGGCTGACCCGGCCCTTGGCGATCGCGTCCAGGGAAAAGCGCATTGAGGTAAGGGGGGTCCGCAATTCATGGCTCACCACACTGACAAACTCATCCTTCATTTTTTCCAGTTGGTATGCCTGGGTGATATCCCGAAATAGGGCTAGCCCGCCCGTAACGGTGCCCGATGGGTCCTTCAAGGGCACAAGGGAAATGGCATAAATGCCTTGTCGCCCCCGGACGGGATCGGCGATCGCATGGGCAGGTAGGACGGTGACTTCACCAGCGAGTGTGGCCTGAATGTACTTTTCCTCGCCGATCTCCCGCAGAAAGGGAAGCACATCAAATATATTCTGCCCAATCACCGCTGCGCGATCGACCCCTGTGATTTCCGCCATCACCGGGTTCCAGACGGTGTAGCAGCAGTCACAATCATAGGCCGCAATCCCGAACGGGCAGCTTTGGATCAAGCGTTCTGCAAACTCGGTTTGTTGTTGAAGGGCAGCCGTTCGTTCCTTCACCTTGGTTTCAAGTTCCTGGTTAGCCTGTTGTAGCGCCAGTTCCGCCGCTTTGCGATCGCTGATATCGGTAGCTAGCCCAATCATGTGGGTGATCGCACCAGTGGGGGCATCCCGGAGTAAAAAGGTGCGCACGAATATCCAGCGCCGGGAACCATCGGGTCGGCAAAGTTGGTATTCCTGGCGGATTTCCTGACCGTGTTGCAGTTGCCTTAGGTCGGCAATCACCTGGGCGCGATCGTCGGGATGGATGGCTCGCAGCCAAGCCAAGGGATAGCGGTAGAGAGCGGTCCTAGGCTGCCCCCAAATTCCCTCATAGGCAGGGTTCACGTAGAGCAACTGTTGGGTTTTGAGGGAATAGCTAAAGAAAACCTCGCCGACAGTTTCCGCAATTTGGCGAAATTTCTCCTCGCTCTCGCGCAGGGCCTGTTCCGCCTGTTTCTGGCTGCGAATATCTTCATTGATCAACCACACACTCATGCCAAAGCTAGTCAGTCCCACCAGAGTGCTGAGCAGGCTGAAGACAATGGTTTGGCGAATAATTAAGGGTTTCAGCGCCGATCGCTCCACCAGCAACCGCAGTTCTTCCCGCTCCATTTCCCCAATCACACTGCGGATTTCATCCATGAGGTCCTGGCCCCGTCGGTCTTCTGCAAGTTGGCGGATCGCTTCTGACCCTTGGGCCATGCGCACCTCAACTCGCTCTGCCGTGATCGCGAGTTTTTGGGTAACCAGGGGTTGGAGGGCTGTCAGGCGATCCTGCTGGCGTGGATTGTCGTCAATGGATTGGCGTAGGGTAGCCATCTGCGAATCGATAGTGGGAAGGGCGGCATCATAGGGGGCTAGATAGGATAATTCGCCAGTGAGGAGATACCCCCGTTGCCCCGTTTCAATGTCTTGCAGGCTAGACAAGACGGTGCGAATGCTCATCTGAACGGATTGGGTGTGGCTGACCCAAGCGGCGGCCCGCTGAAACCGACGCAAATTCACATAGGCTCCAATCCCTAGCCCGATAAAGCTGATCAGGGCAATGCCCAAGCCCGCGATCGCCGTGCGTCGAATTGCGATGTTCATCCCAGCACTTTCCGATGATGCTATTCAGGCGCGATCGCTAGAGGCAGTCTGATAGGCGTTGGCGATCGGTGCCCTAGTTATAGACTGATTGCCGATAGACGAATGCCTATTGGCCGCTTGTCCATAAACTAATCGTTCATATCGATATCTAGTGAAATTATAGTGCCGCATCATCGTGCCACTCAGTGATATGCATCATCTCCACGCAGCAATGGCACAGGGGTAGATTGATGGCAAGCATATTTTAGTTCACTAAGAGCGGGTGAAGAGATTCGAACTCTCGACATCTTCCTTGGCAAGGAAGCGCTCTACCACTGAGCTACACCCGCATTGGTTAGGTTGTATGGCCTCGGAGCCGCTTCCCTTTGGGAAGGGCCTCTCTCAGGCGCTTTACTAGCATAACAGCAAAGGAGAACTTCTGAGCAAAAAAATTTTGGGAAATTTTTCCAGACAATCCGTACGGCTAGTCGGAACACCCCTACCCTCCTGGTCACGTAACCCTGCTTCGCGGCAAGCCGCCTTGGCCAGGAACAGCAGTGCCG
Source organism: Trichothermofontia sp. (assembly GCF_053493415.1). NCBI lineage: Bacteria > Bacillati > Cyanobacteriota > Cyanophyceae > Leptolyngbyales > Trichocoleusaceae > Trichothermofontia > Trichothermofontia sp. Next base: position 10,463 of record NZ_JBRCAD010000107.1, read on the forward strand.
CCTAATGTTCTATCATCCATGATGCTGATAGAGATCAAGCAGGTTTTCCCGCAGTTCAAATTTGGTTTTCGCTTGGGTCCAGTAATCTGGATATGCTTCCAGGTATCCTAGCCACAGGTCACCATCTTGCCAGTAGATAAATTTGCCCTTCTGCATGACGATATAGGATTGTATGTGTCATGATACTATTATGACCTATACTCTAATTTTGAAATTACTAAGTTGAATAACCACATCGCATCTCAAAAATTTTCCTCACATCAGATTACAAAACTTCAAGCTTAACTATACCTCCCTCAACATTACCAATCTGTAACCGATACCCGTAAAGCAGCGCCATTCCCAGCAGAGGTTCTGTTTCAGAGTCTGCAATATCGATCGCACGGTACTGCCCATCTCCAATCACTGTTGCAGTGTATAAATCGAAGCAAGTTTCACTACCATCACCCCAAGTGACAAAATCAGAGCCACTCCCAGGTAAATTCAAGTTAGCTATGATTGCAGAGGGCAAAGATAGAAACCCAATCGATCGCGACAATTTTCCCGTGGTTGCCAGCTTCGACCTGCTGGCGAATACCCAATTCATAAAGTTCTTGCCCATGTCGAGCAAGTTCTTCTTTACTGTAACGTCACTGGCGAACGGTCATAAATCGCCCTCAATTTCAACACGGCTACTCCATTTTACTCTTTGCTTGAGCTTATCCCTATTTCAAGATTTATAGCTCTATCTTAGCTTGGTAGATCTCGTTCCTCTAACCTAGGCGATCGCAATCTACAAACTATCAATACTGCTACTGTAAACGCGATCGCTACTCGATGGAATCATATCTGGCTTGGCCTAACCGATTCATCTAGCAACTCCAATCCTGCCACTCTAGATTTTGGATACGGCTAAAATGGTTTTGATTATGGGTGATGAGAATGAGATTATTTGAGATCGCAATACCAGCAATGAGTAAGTCGATATCATCTACAGGTGTTCCATTACGTCGTAGGGTGGCATAGAGATCCGCAGATATAGAAACTGATTGTTCTGTCAGAGGTAGTACACTGTTTTGGGCTGCAAAGTCTAGAAAATGGGTGAGTTGCTTTTGAGCATCTCGGTGTTTGAGACCGCTGACAATCTCATAATAAGTGATGATACTAAGGTTAATTTGTTGATGTTCTGTCAAGTAAACTCGAAATTGGGCAACAACAGTGGGGTTGCCACGAAAAAACATGGATAAAATATCCGTATCAATCAAAGCTGGCTTCACGGTTTTCTCTTTGGGAGAAGGCTTGTTGGCGACGCTGTGAGAGATTGTCTATGAGTTCATTGTAGGTTTCTGGCGGTAAATCTTGCCAGCAGCCTGCAAATTGCATAATGTTCTGAGCAGATGCATTACTAGGGTTAACTCGTAAACGGAAAGTATGAATAAGATGATAGAGTTCGTTCAATTGCTCTTCTGGCACCAATTGAATCTCTTCAAGAACCTTATTTTTAAGATCTAAGTTACTCATTGACTAATGCTCCTATCTCCAGACTAGAAAACTGAATCAATAACACCATTGCACAGTCAGCGTCGCTTCACATCGTAAATTCACAACTCCCTGCATCATGGATTTTGCTTGAGACTCCGTGCCCCAAAATGGTAAACAGCACGATGACCGATCCGAATTATCCAGGGTTGAGCATTGGGATGCCGTTCAAACAGCCTGTTGGTAGCCGGTACGACTGTTTCATCGACTTGAAAATCTCCGGTTTCGATATCGATCGCTACAATTTTCCCGTGGTTGCCAGCTTCGACTTGCTGGCGAATACCCAATTCATAAAGTTCTTGCCCACGTCGAGCAAGTTCTTCTTTACTGTAACGTCGCTGGCGAACGGTCATAAATTGCCCTCATTCAACACAGCTACTCCATTTTACTCTTTGCCATAAAGCTAATTATGCTCCTTGCGAGTGGGTTGTAGTTTCTGAGTGATGGCAGCTTGAATTTTGGTATCAAAGTCAGGCTCACCCACTTTTGCAATAATGCCTGAGGATTGCTGTCTGCGTCGTTCTAAGTAGGCTTGAAATGCGGATTCATCGCTACGGTGTTCAAGAAAATATCGTTTTAATTCTTTATCTGACATGGCGGCATAGTTAATCTGGTTCATCAGAATACTTCCCCATCTGGTGTAATTTCGATTTCTATCTCTTCATTATACCCAGCGAGGATGAAGAGGTTGCCAGTACGCTGATCGATGCAAATTAGGTAGATTGGCTGGAATGTTAAGTAGGTTAGGTAGTATCCGAGTCTATACAAACCCTCTAGTTGCAAATTAGTAGGCATAGTTAAGGATCTATAATATCGAGAAGCCTGAGGATCAAATTTGACTTGACCCATTTTACATTGCTAAAGCAAAGTATTGCTTCTAGCCAATAGGTATAGATTATTGCAAAAACATGGACGAGCGTACTTAATCCGTCACCTCAGAACTTTTAGCTGGCATCTCCACTGTGTCGCTAATCTGAAGAAAGGAGGAACCTTGATTGAGAACTCGATTAGCATTTTCAACGATTTCGTCTATGAGTTGCTCCCGTTCAATTTTCTTTAAATCCTTAGCTTTCTTGTTACTATTTGCTTGTAAAATTTGTTTCAATTCAGTATCTGTCTTAGTTTCCAATTCTTCACGTAGCAAACTTACATTATGCTCATGAAGATAATCGACAGCATTAAAGGTATTCTTTTTACTTCTACTTTTACTTATCCTTGATGAAGGATTTTTTGCAGAAAAATCACCTTGCAAAGCTATTCCAATCTCTTGTCTAAATTCGATATCACTTTCAGCTTTCTTTAGAATACATGCCAGGAAAGCCTGTAGTTTTCCTTCCAAGTCTTTTAGATTCTGCTTCTCAGTTTCCGACACGTCTAATGAACTCCTTTGTTAAATCTATAACATACTCATATAAATAGAGATTTCCAGATTTGGTTTTTCCATACTTTTCTCTAAAAGTTCTTGGGCGGCTTTCAAACTCCATTGCCTCTGCTGTTGCATTCGCTTGAGGTATTAGAGTTTCAAAAATTGTTGCTGGTTTAATCTTAAGCTTACGAAAAATCTCATTAAAGCGGGCAGGTAGTGTTTCCATACCTCGCTTGTGAGCCTTAGATGTAGATGAATATTTTGTAATTAGAAGTCCCAGACATTGAATTTTTAGTGAGCGCTTTTCCGAAAAGTCATGAATATTCCTTACGATTTGAGGAATACCATAGGTAGAAAGGTGATCTGGAATAGTTGGTATTAAATAGTAGTCACTAATTTCAATCCCATTTTTAGTAATAAAGCCAAGATTGGGAGGACAGTCAACTAGTACATAATCAAAATTCATAAACTCACTAGAAATAGAAGTTTTTAATACTTCCATTGGGCTAATAACATGCTCTGTTTCTTTAGAAATATCAGAAATTCAATCTTGAATATCAATGAATCTTATACTAGAAGCCAACAAGCTCAAAGAATTTAATTCTAAATTTGATACGCCTCTTTGCAGAGCCTTCCTAATATTGAAAGTTGAAGTATTTCTCAATTTATCATTAAAGAGATGAAACAGGGTTTGTCCTTGATTATCAATCGCTTCCCACTTATCCTCACCAATAAGCGAAATTGTTGCATTGGTTTGGGGATCAAGATCAATCACTAAAACTTTTTTGCCAAATTCTGATGCTAGACATTCAGCTAATTGAACAGTGGTAGTCGTCTTAGCTACTCCACCTTTTAAGTTAATTATGCTAACAATCTTTGCCATTTTTAATCCTCTAACGCTAACTCAATATCCATAGATTAGATTCTAAATGCTTGTTCTAAAGTTATCTTGCTATATACTATCAGATTCTGAGTAAGTAATTCCAGAATTCTAATTCATGAGAGTTTCATTATTCAAATTTACTTAATAAAATTTAAGATTTAGATCATTATCCGTTGCTACAACGATAGTGCAAGCACAGCAGATACCTGATTAGGTTGCCCATCCGCCATCGCCATACCAACAACGATCGACCCTTGCAGTACCCTAGGAAGAGCAGCCCTGCTGTGGACCGACCCTTGACCAGATAGATCGCCGTCACGACTTCAGCCATCTTCCGGGGACTCAGCCGACAGCTTAGCACTTCTAAGTAACTATACTATCACACTTACCAAAGCGGTAGAAATCTCACCTGATCTTTCCACTCTCCCTCCAGACTACACTCAGCAATCAAATAACCCCTTGATCATCAGTTATTAAGGGTACGTTTTCAATTGCGATCGCTATCCTCATAGGTCATATACCCAATTCAATTACATGGGAAGTGTTATGCCGCTAGAATCGTTAAGCGCATCAAGCAACTTGTAGTGTTTGCGGTTCGGGAATCGGTTCACCTTCGGCTTTCCAAGCCTTCAAATATATTGCAATTACCTCTTCACCGTTGCGAATAGCTTCTTCACGAGTTTTTCCGTGCGTACAAGGCATCAAAACTCGATCAGAAAATTCTGGAATTGTAACCAGAAAAAGCTGATCTTCATCAGACCGTTGAATCCAGAAGTGTTGAAAGTTAGGTTAAGCGATGGAAAAAAGGACAGAATGCAGTATTCTGTCCTCTAACAAATAAAAAATGATGTTCTATGATAGCCTCATTCCCGAAGCTTGTCAAATTGATCTTGAAGCAGCTTTGTCCGCATGACTACCCTGTTTTGAACTCGCGCTTGTTCTTTGA
>NZ_JBRCAD010000108.1:0-6635 GCF_053493415.1 Trichothermofontia sp.
CCCCCACCCGCCGCTCGCCCAGCCCCTTGGCAACGCTTGCCCTGGCAACTGCTGTTTACTGGCCTGATGTTTGGGTTTATGTATATCCCCATCCTCGTGCTGGGCATTTACAGCTTCAATGAATCGCGCTTTACGGCCACCTGGACCGGGTTTACTCTGGATTGGTACCGCCGCCTGTTTAATGATGCCCGCATTCTGAATGCCCTGGGGACGAGCCTGGTGGTGGCCTGTGTGGCAGTCGCGATCGCGGCCATCATTGGCACCCTGATGGCGGTGGGGTTGGCCCGGTATCGCTTTCCGGGCAAGGGCGTGTATTTGGGGATCACCTACCTTCCCCTGATCGTGCCGGATATTACGATCGCCGTGTCTACCCTCGTCTTCCTAGCGGTGATTAGCCTGCCCCTAAGCCTAGGGACAATTATCAGCGCCCATATTGTGTTTTGCCTCGCCTATATTGGCATTGTGATTTCCACGCGCCTGACTGGCCTCGATCCGCACCTAGAGGAAGCCGCCCAGGACTTAGGGGCAACGCCCCTACAATCCTTCCTGCGGGTATTGTTACCCCAACTAACCCCCGCGATCGTGTCCGGTTGCTTACTAGCCTTTGTGTTGAGCATGGATGATTTTTTGATTGCCAGTTTCACGGCGGGGGGCGGAGCGGTTACGCTCCCGATGGAAATTTTTAGCCGCATTCGGACGGGGGTAAAACCCGATATCAATGCCTTAAGCGTGTTGTTAATTTTGGCCTCTGGATTGATTGCCTTTCTGGCTGAGTATATTCGTTTCCGTAGTGAACAAAAAGGTCTCAGCTAAGGTCAGTTTGCGGCCCCTCTCCCCTCGCTCTGGGGGAGACCCGTTGAATCCGCAGCTTAAATCAGCATTAGATGGTGAAGCATCCACCCAAACCCTAATCCAGCCTGGGCTGTCGCGGCCAAAATTAGACCGGATTGTAGGCAGGTAAAACGGCCAGTGAGTAAATCCAAGCGAGCCAGAGCCATTGCCGAAAATAGCAGTAGGCCCACCAGCAGAAAATGCACCCAGGCCAGCAGCACCGCCACCATAAATGCGCCCACAAAGACGGAAATAAACGAGAGGAATTCGGACTGAAACCAACGCAGGAGGGGCGATCGCCAATAGGAGAGGGGCAGACTGAGCAGGACAGAACCAGCCAGCCCCAGGACGATCGCCAGGAGCCACCACAGCCAGTGGGAGTGTCCAAAATCAGCGATCGACCAGCCCAAGACACTATAGGCCAACCCCAGGAAGCCGAGGGAGGCGGAGGGCAGCTTGCGCTCGGTGCTGGCAGCAGGGGGGGGGCGATCGCGGCTCATGGGACTCAGGGTTGGCGACAAATCCCAAACACAGACGTATAGCCATGCAGGAAGGTGCTGCCTCCAATGGGACCAATCTCACCATTGCAGAAGAAGCCACTGAGGGGAATATCACCGAGGTAGCGCCGGAAGAGTTGCGAGTCAAAATTGGGCTGTTGATAGAGACCCTCGCCGCGTCCAAGACAGGCAAACATTAGGGCACCAACGGGTTTACCTTGCCCCTCGTGGGTGCGCTGATAGCGTTGCAACAGCACTTCCAGATCCTCCGCTGAAGTGTGGGCATCCCGCAGGTGGAACTGAATGCGTTGCCCAGGCCGCACCCGATCGCCGATCGCGATCGCCCCCACACGGGGATCAACCCCCAAGAGATTCCGAATCAGAAAATCCCCATGCTCCAGGGTCGCTTGAAATTCATTCCGGGCGACCCCAATAAAGAGGGAATGCTGGGCCAATTGGCGATCGGCCTCATCCAAATCCTGAACAACGGCTTGCAGGGCCGTGAGGGGGGGCTGTCCAGGCGCTAGGGCATCCTCCCCCGTTGCCGCCAAGCTTTGGAGTTCCAGCAGGATATTGCGCTGCCCCTCGGTCACCCGGTACAGGTTCCCAACCGGACGACATCCCTGGGCCACGATCGTATCCACCTGGATATGACCACTCAGGGCCACCCCAACGGTCCCTTCCGCATACAACTGACGATCGCAAAACAGACCACTCCCCTCCGCCATCAGGCCCCCACCACTGGCCAAGCCCCCCAGCTTCACCGACTGGGGATAGGCGAAGTCCAACCCTTGCAGCAAGTCCGTCATCCGCGAGGAACCCGGATCGGCCAGCAGGATAAATTGGGGACGATCGTTGGGGTCAACGCCGGTCAAATTCACCCAAGCATGGGGGGGACTGTCTAAATCTGGGAGATCCGCAGCCTCAATATGAAAAGTGTCCACCTTGACGCCAGGTAAATGGGCCAGGGTGAGGGCCAGAGCAGGAGCCGCTTCCACTTCCTGTGTGCCACCCGTAGCGGCGCGACCGATGATCCCACCGCCACCACAGCCGATCAGGGCTGGGAGATCCAGATATTCCTGCAACAGGGGCAGGACCCGTGGGAACTCACTGGTGAAGGCAGCCGAAATGAACAGGAGACCCAAGTCGGGACTGGCTCCCGCCAAGTCCTGCTTCGCCCGCGTCACCACTTCCGCGATCGCGGCCTCTAGGGAGGGACGCGTCGATAAAGCACTAGACCAAAGCATGGTTGTCGAAGCAGAAGCGACCATAGATCTTCCCGATATCGTCGTTATTCATGTGGGGATGAGGTACCAGGGGAATCCTAGCTAGGCGTCAAATCTCAGGCGGCACACCTACACTTATAGGATAGAGGATCGATTAGGATCGAGAACAGAGGATCGATAGGATGGAGAAGAGAGATCAAGGTTTTTTCTTGGGATTCGCGGCTTCTGGAGATGACGACTCCGGCGGCGGGGGCTCCGTTGGGCTAGTCTCGCTCGACTGCCACCAAGCCACAATCAAGCCACTGCATACCCCACTCAAAAGGCTTAACACCAAACTGAGGCGCAGGGGTAACCCCAGCACTAAATAGGCAACCAAGAGAACTAACCAGACCTTCCAACCCGTGTTAATCCCCTGGGTAATGGCTGAGGCTTCCTTCCCCCCCCCTGGCGCCATCGGGTCATCCCTCGTGAAAGACTCATGCACGATTTATTTTAAGACCAGCAACGCTAGCCTAAACTGGCTTGAGCGTTACGTTAACCCAAGGTGGGGAAATTATCCGCCGATTAGCGTTAAAGGATAAACAATGACAAGCAAAAGCATCGGCATCGCAGCGATCGCGACACTGGTATTGACGGTGGTCCCGGTGCTGGCCCAGGAGTTCAGCCACAACGATGGAACAACCCAGATACTGATCTGGCGAGATGGCATACAGTCATCCCAAGGTCCTATCTGGAAGTTGACCGTCGTTGAGTTCCTGCCGCAATTGATGCCTGGATTCGACTTCACTGATAACCAGCCCTATGACGCGACGTTGCGGCATATGCACCTGGACTGCAAAACGGGTGCAACAGAAACCATCATCATCACCTTCCTCGCGGATACGGAACGCGAGGCGTTAACAACCTTCTTGAACGGTACAAAACGGGGGACGCTGACGGGTGCCCGAATGCTGGCATCCATGCTAGGTGGCAGAGCCATAGCCCCCGACTCGGAGCACGGACAGCAGCTGAAGAAGTTTTTTTGTCGGTGATAAAGACTGAAAATACCAACCTCACAGGCTGGCAGCTAGGGCGGTTGCTTGGGCGATCGCCGCATCCTTCTTCGCCGACACCACCTCCGGGGGAGCTAGGGTGGGGTCAACAAAAATTGAGTGAATCTCGGTAAAGCCGATAAACCCTAGCCAGAGCTTGACATAGGCCGCCTGCAAATCCATCGCTTCACCGGGTGTGCCACTGGGATATTCGCCACCCCGCGCATAGACCACCACCACGGGTTTGCCCGTGACTAAGCCCTGATACCCGGTTTCGGGAGAAAAGCTAAAGGTGAGGCCCGGTTGGGTGATCACATCAATGTAGTGCTTGAGGGGATAGGGAATACTGAAATTCCACATGGGAATGCTGAAGAGATACTTGTCTGCTGCCTTGAAGCGATCGGCCACCGCCGCCACTGCATTCCAAGCCGCCGCCTGTTCCGGGGTATGGGCAGACCCACTCAGGACCGCATACTTGGCGTTCAGGGTTTCCCCGTCAAAGGGCGGTAGGTCAGTCGCCCACAGGTCTAGGGTTTCAATCGTGTCATCGGGATGAGTGGCTTTGTACTGTTCCAGAAAAGCGTGGGCCACTGCGATCGAATGGGAACGTTCCTTCCGAGGTGAACACTCCAGGTAAAGTAACTTAGCCATGTCTACATCTCCGGTAAGGGGCGATCGTTACGGTCATTTTGACTATTGCCACTCGACAGAATAGCCAAGCAAAAGGGGACACCAAAACCGCCCCCTCAACACAAATTTATGACAAAGTTTATTGCAAAATGTTACAAAACCACACTTGCGATTAATTATCTAAATCCCACAGCGGCTTGCCATACAAAGGCTAGAAGCAAAAAGAACAGGGGAATTAGGGGCAGAACATCGACTAGGGGATCAAAGACTTGATAGGCTTCAGGTAACTTTGCCAGTAGCAGTGCTGCTTCCATGAATTGATATACCTCGCTTTGGTCAGGGATTTCAGGATTGTCTTGCATCTTAACATGGGAGCGTCTGCCCCACTAAGCGCGTTTTTGTTTGAGGGCTTTTTTGACCAGTTCGGGTACTTGGGCGGGGGATTGGGCCACGGGAATTTTGGCCCGCTTAAAGGCAGCAACTTTGCGAGCCGGGGTGCCAAAATCAACGGCACTTTCCGCCGTAAGGCTGAAGGGCATGATCCGGTGTTGGGGGGGGAGGAGCGCCTGACTGGGTAAGGGCAATGTTGGCAAGGACTGACCCGCAATATAGGCAATCACGGGGGTATCGATCGCTTCGGCAATGTAGTCTGCGGCCATCTCTTCTTGATCGGTGCCCAGTTCACCGACTAACACAATGACTTCAGTTTGATCGTCCTCATCCAGGATTTGCAGCCATTGGGAAAAGGAGGAGCCAACCAGTGGATTCCCCCCAATGCCAAGGGCGATCGACTGCCCCAACCCCGCCTGGGTGAGTTCCTGGGCCACGGCATAGGTGAGGGTGCCGCTCCGGCTCAGCAGCCCCACCGGACCGGGGCGGTAAAAGGCCGGGGGATGGGTACCCAGCAAAACCTGACCGGGCACAATCAATCCCGGTGAATTAGGCCCCACAATTAGGGTCTCCAGGGCCTCCGCCCGCCGCAGTAGCCGCACCATATCCATCGGCGGGACCCCCTGGCTGAGGATGATGATTTGGCGAATGCCCACCGCCAGGGCTTCTAGCGCTGCATCTAGGACTTGGTAGGGGGGGGTGAGGATCACGGTGGTATCGACGCTGCCATTCACCGCGATCGCCTGTTCCACCAGATCAAAAATGGGAATACCGTCCCACTCGCTGCGTTCCCCCGCCGGACTGATCCCAGCCACCACATGGGTGCCGTAGGCCTTCATCTGGGGCGCATAGATCTGGCCGAGGGGTTCAAGGATACCCTGAATGATGACTGGACTCTGGGGGTTAAATTTCATAAGGTGAGTGATTTTTTGCTGGCCTTCGCCGGTTTGGGCGTTCTGTTCGCTTTTTCAGCTCGATGGGTTTTGGCCAGGTGGATAGCCTGGGCAATCGCCTCGGTTAGGGTGTCGTAGCAAAAGATCGGTACCTTCGCCGTGTCGCCTTCTAGGGTGGCCAGGGCCGCCAGGGTGGCCGCCTGGCTTGGTCCTAGTAGCCGGATCACGAGCGCAGGCAGCCCGTGCGCACGGGGGAGCCGCTCCTGACGTTTTAGATAGGTCGCGATCGTGTCGATGAGGGCTGTGCCGTCGAGGGTACCACTGACTAGGTGAATCAGAATTACCCGCAGTTGAGGCTCTTGGCTCAGTAACGCTAGGGCTTCGGCCAATTGGCGCTGCATCCCTACCGTGGGCAGGTGTGCATCTTCGCCAGCCGCCGCTAGAGGAGCCGCCCCCCAATCCGCTTGGGCATCCCCGCCTAAATTCAGACAGCTTCCCGCCTTGCCTTTAGCCTGGTACAGCAGGTCTAGGGTAGCCAGGGTAAGGCCCGTGCCATTGCAGATGAGGCCGATCGCGCCCCCCAGTTCCAAGCGGATCGCTGGCTCCAAACCCGGGGGCAAGGAACGTGCGGGGGCCAAGCGGGCGGTCAGGGTGGTCAGGTGGGGGTGGCGATTGAGGGCCGTATCATTAACCGTCACCTTGCCATCCAGGGCCATGACATCGCCGTTGACACTCACCCCCAGGGGATTGATTTCGACTAAATCCAAATCCTCCTGGAGAAATAACTTATACATTTTCTGCACAACCGTGCTAACCGACGCGATCAGCTTGCCCTTGAGACCCATTTTGATCGCTAAGCGTCGTGCATAGAAGGGCGAAAAGTCTTGATCCACGATCACGCGCTGGACCTGACTAAAGGTCGCCTCGGCGTTCATCCCCCCTTCCTGGGACCCCAGGAGAACGGGTCGCCGCAGGCTAGTATCAAGGACCACGGCCAAATAGAATTCGCGATCGGCATCATATTTCGCTTCGGCGAGGATGATATCGGGGTAGTCCCCCATAATGGGCAAATTAAAGATCGTTTGGGCCGCCGCGATCGCGTCGATTGTATTTTCCGCAAATCGGATGCCCCCCGCC
>NZ_JBRCAD010000109.1:0-16209 GCF_053493415.1 Trichothermofontia sp.
GGCGGGGAGGGTGGTCACTTCTCGATTTTCCGCGAGGGCGATCGGATCAATGATCGGTGGTTCACTGAGCAGCAAGTGGAAGCGATCGCGGTCTTTTTGATAGAAGGTTGCAAAGGTATCTACCCCAGACCACACCGGTAGATCCGTGGAGATTAGGGATAGGGAAACCGGTTTGCGTTGGTGCTTTAACATATCGCCAGACAACAGTGCAGTGATTTGCCCCGAATGCAGATGCCAGCCAATTCGCCAGCGCAGACGCTACGCGAACAAAACTAGGGAAAATCTCGACAGGAAAGGGTCCGAAAGCGGTAGGATCACTAACGCCCTCCTCAGTCTATCTCTAATGGAACGCCCCGTCATCGCTTTAAATACCAATGCTCCCCAGCATTCCTTAACGATTGGCTGTCCGGCCTCTGGGTTTGCACTCAGGGGGACCATTCGGGTGCCAGGGGATAAGTCGATTTCCCACCGTGCCCTGATGCTGGGGGCGATCGCGGAGGGGGAGACGCGGATCGAAGGATTACTTTTGGGGGAAGATCCGTGCAGTACGGCGGCCTGTTTCCGCGCCTTGGGGGCAGAGATTACGGAACTTAACTCGGAACTGGTGCGGGTGCAGGGGATTGGCCTGGGAAATTTGCAGGAACCAGCGGATGTTCTCCAAGCGGGGAATTCGGGGACGACGTTGCGCTTGATGTTGGGGTTACTGGCGGCCCATCCGGGGCGTTTTTTTACGGTGACGGGGGATGCTTCCCTGCGCAGTCGGCCCATGTCGCGGGTGGTACAGCCCCTCCAGCAAATGGGTGCCCAGATTTGGGGACGGCATAATGGGTCGCTGGCCCCACTCGCGATTCAGGGGCAGGTTCTACAGCCGATCCACTACCACTCGCCGATCGCCTCGGCCCAGGTGAAGTCCTGTATTCTGTTGGCGGGTTTGATGGCGACGGGGCAAACCACGGTGACGGAGCCAGTGCTCTCCCGTGATCATAGTGAACGGATGCTGCAAGCCTTTGGGGCGAATTTGGCGATCGATCGCGCCACCCATAGTGTGACGGTGACGGGACCGGCACGGCTGACGGGCCAAACGGTGATTGTGCCGGGGGATATCAGTTCGGCGGCATTCTGGTTGGTGGCGGCGACGATCGTGCCGGGTTCGGACCTGCGGATCGAAAATGTGGGGGTGAATCCAACCCGGACCGGGATTTTGGAGGTGTTGGCAATGATGGGGGCCGATATTCAGCGGGAGAATGAACGGGTGGTGGCCGGGGAACCTGTGGCGGATCTGCGGGTGCGCTCCAGTCCGTTACAAGCCTGTGAAGTGGGTGGGGAGTTGATTCCCCGGATGATTGATGAGATCCCTGTTTTGGCGGTGGCGGCGGCCTTTGCCCAGGGGAAGACCGTTATCCGCGATGCCCAAGAGTTACGGGTAAAGGAGAGCGATCGCTTGGCGGTGATGGCCTCTGAGTTACAGCGCTTGGGGGCACGGGTGGCGGAATTACCCGATGGCCTAGAAATTACCGGTGGGGAATTGCTGAAGGGGACCGTGGTGGATAGCCATACGGATCATCGCATTGCTATGAGCTTGGCGATCGCGGCCCTCAATACCCAAGGCACAACGACGATCCAGCGAGCGGAAGCCGCTGCCATTTCCTATCCCGATTTCGTCACGACCTTGCAACAAATTTGCCAGTAGCCGTTGGACAAGTTACTAGGCTAGTGGCCCGATCGCCAGCCACTGGTAATGAGGATCGCTCCCCCAACCAATCGCTACCATAGCTCGATACCTTCCATAAACTTGTCAAACTCGTTGATGGCGTCTGGGTAAAGATACCGCCAGCGCGTGACGAGAACCTGAGGAGTGTCCGTCTGACAACCCTCCTACTCGGGGGGACGATCGTTCCCCGCAGAGGCTAATTCTTGCGCATAGGTTAGCATTTGGCCCGACTGTAAGCGCTGCCAGTAATCCTTAAGATCGGCAGCTACTTCGTTTGAGAGAATATAGCAGCCCAGCAGATTAGGGAAGGCCATCCCCAGCAACATCAAGTCGCTAAAATCAATGATGACCGACAGACTCGCCAAACACCCCACAAAGACACAGAGAATGTAAATCACCTTGTAGACGATCGTGGTATTACGCCCAAATAGATAGGCCCAAGTCTGAATACCGTAATAGCTCCAAGAAATAATCGTCGAAAAGGCAAAGAGACAAACGGCAATGCTCAAAATGACCGGAAACCAGCCAATCACCGTCGTGGAAAATGCCTGGGCTGTTAACTCAACCCCCTGAAGCCCCGTTTCCTGATAAGCCCCCGTTAACACAATCACGATCGCCGTCATATTGCAAATCACGATCGTGTCAATAAAGGGTTCCAGCAGGGCAATCATCCCCTCCCGGATCGGTTCATCCGTCCGGGCCGCCGCATGGGCGATCGCCGCCGACCCAATCCCCGCCTCATTGGAAAAAGAACTCCGGCGAATCCCCTGCACCATTACCCCGACCAGCCCTCCCGCCACCGCTGTGGGGGCAAACGCATCGTGAAAAATCGTCGCGATCGCGCTAGGGATCTGGGTAACATTGGCCAGCAACACAATCAGGCAAGCCCCCACATAAATCACGGCCATCGCGGGCACTAACTTTTCCGCCACTGCCCCAATTCGCCGAATCCCCCCAATAATCACTACCCCCGCGAGGGCTGCAAGGAGCAAACCAAACAACCAATTGGGTAGGCCCGGAATCAGTCTGACCAGGGCGGCGTAGGCTTGGTTGGCTTGGAACATATTGGCTCCCCCCAAGCTAGCCGCTAAACCGAGGAGACAGAAGAGCACCGCTAAGCCTTGGCCCACGGGACGAAACCCCCGATCGCTGAGGCCCTGGGTGAGGTAGTACATGGGACCCCCCAGGACAGTGCCATCCGTCAGCACACGGCGATATTTGACCGCAAGGGTGCATTCGACAAACTTACTGGTCATGCCCAAGAAGCCCGCCACCGTCAACCAGAACATGGCCCCCGGTCCCCCCAACTGGATCGCAACCGCAACCCCCGCAATGTTGCCCAAACCCACCGTTCCAGACAGGGCCGTTGCCAATGCCTGAAAGTGGGAAACCTCACCCGCATCCTGGGGGTTATCGAAATCTCCCCGCAGGATCGCGAGCGCGTGTTTGAAGCCACGAATGTTGACAAACCCTAGGCGCAGGGTGAAAAACAGGGCAGCCAGGATCAGCCAGAGGACGATAAAGGGAAACCCACTTGGCCCCCCGATCGGGAAAAAGAGAATTTGGGCAAAAAAGTTAACGATCGGGATGAAAAAAGCATCAACACCCGTTGGAGCCGCCTCTGCCTGGGCGAGAACTGGCGTGGCCATGCCGATCAGCAACAGTAGGGAGCCAAGGAGGACGTAGGGAGTCTGCTTGCCTGAACCCAGTGCGCGGAGGGTATGCATCATCAGATTCTTGAAGGTGTAGGAATTCGGTGAGTGCTACTTCGCGTCGTGTTCCCTGGCGGAGCAACCGCGATCGTCAGCCTCAAGGATCTGTTTAACTGTACCATCCTGACGAGCAGGTCTATCGCGGCCTCACGCTTACGCCAGAACCATAATAGTTCCCCAGTTCAATCATCTGTATAGCGCCTTTGGCACTATCTACCTTAACTAGATACTTATTCAATACTCACCCCGCGAACGGTTTGCGGACGCTGGCGACGGGCGACGGGGGCCTGGGCTGCTTCCCGATCCTGTTGGTGATGGGCCTGGAAGTAGGATTGCCACATGGCGGGTGCATTCAGGGTTTCGCCGCCGTGTTGGGTTAACCGTTGACGCACTTGACAGAGAACGGGCGTATTCACACAGGCCCCGGCAATAATCACCTGGCCCTTGGTCAAGGCGGGCAATTCCTTGAGCAAATCACGCCCGGCGGCTTCCACCCCGTACTTGAGGCTGTCCTGATCAACGGGATTGACAATGCGCATAATGAACTGGCTCATGCACTGGGACAGCACATCCGAGTCCAGCTTACCGGGACGCTGGGTAATCAGCCCCACCCCCAAACCAAACTTGCGACCCTCGCTCAGGATCGTGCGCAGGACGGCCTTACAGCGGGAGGGTTCGTGGGCCGGGGCAAAGCGGTGGGCCTCCTCCAGCAGGATAAATACGGGATAGGGCAGATAATTCTCGTCGTCGGGGGTAATTTTCTCTTTTTGGGTATTCATGCGGGCGTGGTATGCCTGTCGCAGGACGGCAGCACAAATGACCTGCTGTTCCTCCTGGCTGATTTCATTCATTTGCATCACTGTGACTTGCCCCGGTTCAAATAAATCTTTGGGGGTGCAGTGTTGCAAGGGATCAAAATAGGGCGATCGCGCCAATTTTTCTAATTTCCATTCGATCGCTGGAGCCGAAGATCCCGATTTTTCATTGCCCTCATCATCGGTTTGGGTATCGGCTTCATAAACCGCCGCAATCAGGTCCGAAACATCCCAGCGATAATCCCCCCGTTTGTGGCGCTTGAGGATGGCATAGGCTTTGCTGAGGATGGACTGTTGACGATCGCTCATCTCCGGCAACAGCATCAAAATGTCGTAGTAATCCAGCGAGGAAATGCGAATCCGAATGGCATCTGGGGTCAGAATCTTCACCGTGGGCGCATAGCCATCCTGACTCTTAAAGGCCGCGTGGCCGCGAATTGCCTCCAACGTGCCATATTCCCCGTGGGGGTCAAAAATCAGCACGGCAGCCCGATTGTAGGGCCGCAGTAATTCCTCCACCAACACCCCAGCGGTATAGGATTTCCCCGATCCGGTTCCGGCCAGGATCGCCATGTGGGTACTCACCAGTTCTTTGACATCCAGGGTAATGGGCACCGCATCGCGATCGCGCAACAGCAAGGAACCAATATGGGCCGACCCTACCTCACTCACCTGACGACGGTTCAAGATATCCCGCAGGGTTGCATCACTCGCCAGATAAACCTTAGCCCCCGGATCAGGGGTTTGACGCGGGTTCATGAATCCCAAGTTGCGATCGAAATAGCCAATGACATCGACCGTGACCTCGTAGATTTCCGGGTTGGTATAGGTGAACCCCACCAGGGCCGCGATCACTTCTGGGCTGGTTTCCGTATCGGCAAAAATGCGATCGGGCAGATGATCGATCAACTTGCGGGCGGAGATTTTCCCTAGGATTTGCCGTTGCTGGGTCTGAACCGGAGCCTCATAGTAGACAAATTCGCCAATTTTGACGTGTTGGTTGTCAGCCGTGATAAACACATACTGGTTCCCATCTTGCCCCGGCCCTTTTACGGTGCCGATCGTCTGGGGAACAAGGGTGCGTTGCCGGTCGGCTAGGTCTGTTTGCTGAACGTTCATTTCGTTCTTAGGGGGTGTTTGCAAAGTTCAGATACGGGGGGGACGACTGAAGTCGTTACGACAAGCTACAAATGGGCCGGGAACGACCAAGGTCGTTATTACAGAATTACAGAACGACTAAAGTCGTTACGACAAGCGATTACAGAACGACTAAAACAAAACGACTAAAGTCGTTACTAAGCGCAGGGAGGAGTCTATCCTGAAAACGCTAATATGCCGTCATTTGGGGTGGATCGCTATAATCAGCTTACTTGTTGACCTCCCATTGCGCATGAGCGTTCTTTTTACCTCCTCCCGACACCTTCGGCTGGGTTGCCTTCCCTTTATTGTGGGTGTTGGCCTGATCACGAGTTGTTCACAGGGTCCGCCCTCCGCGATGGGTGAAGGCCCGCCGCCCGGTGTACCGGCCCAATTGGCCACCGTGTCTACCCAACCCTTGGAAACGACCTCCGAGTTTGTGGGCACGCTGGAAGCCCGCCAGTCGGTTCCCCTACGGCCAGAGGTGAATGGGTATGTGAAACAACTCTTTGTACAGGCGGGCGATCGCGTCCCGGCGGGAAAAACCGTCGTCCTGCTCAGCCTCGACAAACAACAGGCCCAACTCGATCGCGAAATTGCCGTACTCAATGCCGCCCGTGCCCAGCGCAGTAGCGCGATCGCCGCTCTCCGGGCACTCGAAGCCGAAAAGGCCACCGCCGAAGCGGAACTTGCCCTACAGCGGGCTGAATTTGACCGCATTGCCCAACTGGTGGCGGAAGGTGCCCTCTCCCAGCAATCCCTCGATCGGGTCCAGCGCGATCGCACCAAAGCCGAAGCCGACCTGCGGGCCAAACAGGAGCAGATTGCTGCCGCCCAGGCTCGAGTCGCCGAAACGGAAGCCACCCTGAAGCAAGCCTCGGCCCAGGTGAACCTGGAGTCGGAACGCCTGCGGGATACCACGGTGACCGCTCCTTTTGCCGGGGTCATTGGCGATATCCCCGTGAGGGTGGGCACCTATGTCGAATCCGGCGATACCCTAATGACCGTCACCCAGAACCAAATCCTGGAACTCCGCCTGCCGATTCCTCTAGAACGCGGTCCCGATCTGCGCTTGGGGCTACCCGTGCGGATGGAAGATGCCCAGGGCAAAGCCTTGGGGAACGGTCGCATTACCTTCATTTCGCCCCAGGTGAATGCGGAGTCGCAAACCATTCTGGCAAAGGCCTCGATCGACAATCCCCAAGACCAGTTACGGGATGGTCAATTCGTCCGGGCCAGGGTGATCTGGGATCGGCAACCCAGCGCGATCGTCATTCCCAGTCACGCGATCGTGGCGCAAGGAACTGAACGGCTGGTCTATGTTGCGGTTCCCGGTGAAGCAGAGGGCACCCTGATCGCTAAATCGCAACCGATCCAGGTGGGCCAAATCCAGGGCGATCGCACGGAAGTGGTCCAGGGGTTACAGGTGGGTACCCAAATCGTTGTCTCCGGCACCCAAAAGCTGGCCGATGGTGTACCGATCATGCCCTTGGAGCCGCAGTAATCGTCAGGCAAAGGCGTGTTTTGATGTCGGATCAGTGGGTTTGCCCATAACTGACCCCAGCCAATGGCCCGCGTTTCCCAGAATCACCCGATCTGGTGTAGTCGCGTCCCCTGACAACAACCTAAAATCTAATCCCTAGTTATTAACCTTTTCTTTAGCGACTAAAGTCGCTACTACAAACCTTAAAAGTTTAGAGACCATCGTCTTAGCGACTAAAGTCGCTACTACAAACCTTAAAAGTTTAGAGACCATCAGCTTAGCGACTAAAGTCGCTACTACAAACTTTAAGAAAATACTGAAGATAGCTAATCATCGCTGTTCGTAGTCGCGGTTTTAACCGCGATCGCCCTGGGTAAAACATCATTCTAAAACCCCCTCTTTCTTCTTCCCTCCTTAACTAAAATCTTCTCTCTTCTCTCTTCTCTCTCCTCCCTCCTCCCTCCTCTCTCCTCCCTCCTCCCTCCTCCTAGCCCAGACTGCTTATGTTTACCAACTTCTTCATCCGTCGCCCGGTCTTTGCCTCGGTCTGCTCCCTGCTGATCGTCCTCATCGGGCTAGTGAGCTATACACGACTGCCGTTGCAGGAATACCCCAGCATCGACCCGCCCGTTGTGAGTGTGCGCACGGTCTACCCAGGGGCAAATCCGCTGGTGGTGGAAACAGAGGTGACAGAAATCCTGGAGAAGGAGATCAATGGCGTTGAGGGCATTCGGACCCTGACCTCGGAAAGCCGCGATTCCGTCAGCACGATTACGGTCCAGTTCAGCCTCGGTCGTGATCTGGAAGCTGCCGCCCAGGATGTGCGGGCACGGGTGGCACGGGTGGTGGGGGACCTGCCCGATGAGGCTGAGGCCCCCGTGGTGGAGAAGGAAGCGGGGGATGCCTCGCCGATCATCTGGTTCGCTCTGTATGGGGAGAATTTCACGCCCCTGGAATTGAGTAATTACGCCGATCGCTTCGTGGTGGATGCCCTGGAAACCGTGCCGGGGGTCAGCAGCATCTTTGTGGGCGGGGAGCGGCGCTATGCCATGCGCCTTTGGTTAGATCCCCAACGGTTAGCCGCCCGGAATTTAACGGTTCTGGATGCGGAAGCTGCCCTGCGTCGGGAGAATGTGGAGATTCCCAGTGGCCGTATTGAAGGGGAAACGACGGAGTTTTCTGTGCGGACTCTGGGCCGCTTGCAAACACCCGAAGAATACGAGGCCCTGGTGATTAAGCGCAATGCGGATGGTTCCCAGGTGTTGCTGCGGGATGTGGGACGGGCCGAACTGGGGGCTGAGGACGATCGCGTGGTGGCCCGGTTTAACGGTGAAACCGCCGTGGCACTGGGGGTGGTGAAGCTATCGGGAGCCAATACCCTGGCAGTGGCCCAAGGGGCACGGGCCAAAATGGATGAACTCGCCCGATCGTTTCCGGCGGGCATGGCCTATCGGGTGGCCTACGATCAGGCGGAATTTGTGCAGTTGGCCATTCAAGAGGTCTTCTGGTCGCTCTACCTGGCGATCGGGCTGGTGGTGCTAGTGATCTTCTTCTTCCTACACGATTGGCGGGCCACGTTGATCCCGGCCATTACCATTCCCATCTCCTTGATTGGGGCCTTCGGGGTCATGTTTTTTCTGGGGTTTTCCATCAACACCCTGACCCTATTTGCGCTCACCTTGGCAACGGGGTTGGTGGTGGATGACACGATCGTCGTGCTGGAAAATATTGTTCGCTACATTCGCGAGAAGGGGTATCCCCCCTTTGCCGCCGCCCAAGCTGCTATGTCAGAAGTGGTCTTTGCGGTGATTACCACCACGGTCGTATTGATCGCCGTCTTTTTGCCCGTGGGCTTCGCCGGGGGGACGACGGGCCGCCTCTTCAATGAATTTGCCCTGACCTTGGCGGGCGCGGTTGTCTTCTCGACGATCGTGGCCTTGACCCTGGCTCCGGCGATCGCGGCTCGGTTGCTGAAGTCAGAGTCGGGGTCATCCATTCCCCTGCTGGATTGGGTTTTTCAGATCTCCGAGTGGGCACTCACCCAGGCACGGAATGGGTATAGCATAGCCCTGCGGTGGCTCCTGGCCTGGAAGTGGGCTGTGGTGGGGAGCTTTGTCCTGGCCCTGTTGGCAACGGGGGCGGTCTATCAACAACTGGCCCAGGGCTTTCTGCCGGTGGAGGATCGGGGGGGCGTGTTCATCCCCGTGATTGCGCCGGAGGGGGTGAGTTTGGCCTATACCGATAACGTCATGCGCCAGATCGAGGGCCAGCTTCAGCAAGTGCCAGAAGTGGAAAGCTACTTTACCCTGGCGGGCTTTAGTTTTGGGGCACCCCTGGCCAATTCCGGTTTTGCGTTTACCCGCCTCATCCCCTGGTCCGAGCGGACGGCTCCCCACCAATCCCAACAAGCCATCGTAGGGCAACTGTTTGGGGGCTTTATGCAAATTAGCGATGCCCTCGTCTTCCCCATCAATCCGCCCTCCCTGCCGGGGGTCGGGTTCCAGCAACCGGTGCAATATGTCTTACAGGGCAGTGATTTACAAACCCTGGCCCAAGTGTCCCAGAACTTTACCAACCAAGCCCGACAACTGCCGCAACTGGTGAATGTGGATTCCACCCTGAAACTGAATAAGCCCGAACTGTCCCTAAGCGTCGATCGCGCCCAAGCGGCGAACCTGGGCATTGCCGTCCGGGATATTGCCCGCACCCTTCAGATCATGCTGGGGAGTGAGAAGATTACCAACTTCAACCAAAACAATCGTCGCTACGAGGTTGTGGTCCAGGCAGAAAAAGCCTTTCGAGATGCCCCCGAAGACATTGGTCAGTTCTATGTGCGCAGCGATCGCGTCGTGGCGGCCCAGGCGGATCGCGAGAATAACGGACCGGCGATCGCACCCCAGGCCGGTGGTCAACTGGTGCCCCTCAGCCAGATCGTCACGGTTGAAGCCACAACAACCCCCCCTAAGATCAATCGGTTCAATCGGTTCCGGGCCTCCACCTTGGAAGCCGGTTTAGCCCCTGGGGTCAGTTTAGGGGAAGCTCTGGATGCCTTGGATGACCTGGCCCAACGGGTTTTGCCCCCCGATATTCGCACCACCTTAACGGGCGAGTCCCTGGAGTTTCGCGATGCCGGTCAGGCTACCCTATTTATCTTTGGGCTGGCGCTGGCCTTTATCTTCCTGGTTTTAGCGGCCCAGTTTGAAAGTTACCTCGATCCATTCATCATTTTGTTAGCGGTTCCCCTCTCCCTTTTGGGGGCTTTCTTGGGGCTATGGTTGCGGGGGTTAGAACTCAATATTTTTAGCCAAATTGGCCTGATTATTTTGATCGGCCTGGTGACGAAAAACTCCATCCTCATCGTCGAATTTGCCAACCAGTTACGGGCACAGGGGTTACCGATCGCCAAAGCCGCCCTCGAAGCCAGCCGCATTCGGTTCCGCCCGATTTTGATGACCGCCTTTTCCACGATTTTTGGCTTGATTCCCCTGGCCTTTGCGACTGGGGCCGGGGCAGCCAGTCGGGTGGCGATCGGGACATCGGTGTTAGGGGGAATGCTGGTGTCGAGTTTGTTAAGCCTATTTATCGTGCCCGTCTTTTACGTGATTGCCACATCGCTGCAACATCGCTTGCTGCATCCCCACGGGGAAATGGGCAGTGCAGACGATCGCCCCTTGCCCGTCAGTGATGAGGGATGACGGCCACCCATCTTTTCCTTTTGCCTAAAATCTTCGCTTTTCCCGCCGGTCGTCCCCAAAATGCATGTGGGGCGATCGGGCTTACTGCCCTAGCAATAGAGTTAGCCTCGATAACAGAAGTGTTCCACGTATTGCCAATCCTGCCAGGATCAATTTTCTCTGAATACATTTCTAAGACTGTTAGGCTGGTATGAGCCACATCACTAGAGAGCTTGGTAAGCAAAAATGCTCATTAGTCAGTGGATGTACTTGATATTTTTGTCAAGTAACCCCTATATACCGCATGGTCATTGCTATCTTTGGCAAACTCCCTTGGTGGGGCTGCATGTTGCCAGTGATTTATTCATCGCGATCGCCTATTTCTCGATCCCAGCAATGCTAGTGTATTTTGTCATGAAGCGGCAACAAACCCCCTTCACGACGGTTTTCCTGCTGTTTGGGACATTTATCCTGGCCTGTGGCATTGGCCATTTGTTAGATATTTGGACGCTATGGTTTCCCAACTACTGGCTGTCGGGACTGGAGCGAGCCTTCACCGCCCTGGTATCTATGTTCACCGCCTTTAAGTTGCTGGAATGGATGCCCCAATTCTTAGCCCTGCGATCGCTCCAGGAACTGACTGTCCTCAACCAACAATTGCAAGCGGAAATTATGGCCCGCCAACACGCCCAACAAATGCTGCAAAGCCTACTGGTGGGCACTGCTTCAGTCACGGGTGAAGCCTTTTTCCCAGCCCTGGTTCAACATTTGGCCCAAGCCCTCGCCGTGCGTCATGCCTTTATCTCGGAAGCCGTGGGTTCCCCGACCACCATCCGTTCTCTGGCCGTGTGGAGTGATGGGGCGCTGGTGGATAACTTTGAAGCCGCGATCCAGGAGAGTCCCTGTGTCACGGTGGTGGTGTCGGGCCAAGCCTGCTACTTTCCGGAAGCCGTCCAGGAAATGTTCCCGCAGGTCAACCTGCTGGGGGCGATGGGAGCCACGTGCTATTTAGGCGTGCCGTTGTTGGATAGCCAGGGCCATGTCTTGGGGTTGTTGTGTATTGCCCACGATCGCCCGCTGGAACATCCCCAGGAAGCGGAGGCGGTCATGGCGATTTTTGCAGCGAAGGCAGCGGCGGAACTGCAACGGCAACGGGTTGAGTCAGCCCTACGGCAAGCCTATGGGGAAATGGAGCAACGGGTGCATGAACGAACAGCGGATTTAAGCCGCGCCAATCTTCGCTTAACCCAGGTGGCCCAGTGGGAGCAGGCCACCACGCGGGTGATCCAGCGAATGCGCCAAAGCTTGGATTTAGAGACCATTTTCTACACGACCACCCAAGAACTGCGGCAGGCGATCGCCTGTGATCGCGTGATTGCCTATCGGTTTAACCCCGATTGGAGTGGCGACGTGATTGCCGAAGCAGTGGCAGCCGGCTGGCGATCGTTGCTGTCGGGGGAAGCAGACGCGGCCCCCTGGCAAGCCAACCTGTTGCAAACCGATCGCTGTACCGTCCGCCTCCTGGCCGACAATCCGATCCTGATTCAGGACACCTACCTCCAGGAAAACCAGGGGGGGATGTATACCCAGTACGTTGACTATTTACCGGTTGACGATATCTACTGCCGTGCGTTTTCCCCCTGTTATCTCGAACTTCTAGAAACCTTACAGGCCCGTGCCTATTTGATCGCCCCGATCTATATCGGTACGGAACAGCGTTTATGGGGGTTGCTGGCCTGTTACCAAAACACAGGACCCCGTGCTTGGCAGGCCGAGGAATGTCAGATGGTTGCCCGGATTAGTACCCAATTAGGGGTGGCCCTGCAACAGGCAGAGCTGTTCCAGCGAACGCAACAGCAAGCCCAGGAACTCAAACTGGCAAAGGAAACTGCCGATCACGCCAACCAGGCTAAGAGTGAATTTCTGGCCAGTATGAGCCATGAGCTACGCACGCCACTCAATGCCATTCTTGGCTTCACCCAGGTGCTCCACAATGACACAAGCCTGTCGAGCCACCATCGCTACTATGTGGACATCATTAACAACAGTGGCGATCACCTACTGGAATTGATTAATAATGTCTTGGAAATGTCCAAAATTGAAGCGGGGCAGTTGCGCCTCCAGGAGGAAGCCTTTAGCCTCGATCGCCTGCTCCAGGAAATTCAAGATCTCCTGTGGCTCAAAGTGCAAAATAAAGGGCTGACGTTAGGGTTCACCCAAGCTGCCGATGTACCCACCTATATCGAAGCCGATCAGGGTAAGCTACGCCAGGTCCTGGTAAACCTTTTGGGCAACAGTCTCAAATTTACGGAGACGGGCAGTATTCACCTAACCGTGAGTCAGCAGCAGTCCGACCCGGTAGCCACGAGTGGCGTTGAAGGGAGGGGGGCGGCAGAGACGATCGTCCTCCAATTTACGGTGACCGATACGGGGGTTGGCATCGCTCCCGCCGAATTAGACAAAATCTTTCAGCCATTTCAGCAGAGCCAATCGGGCCTGAAGTCAGGGCAGGGGACAGGGTTGGGCCTGCCCCTTTGTCAACAGTATGCAGAACTGATGGGCGGACAGTTGACCGTAACCAGCACCCTGGGTCAGGGAACCCAGTTCACCCTTACCCTCCCCGTTAAACCCGTGGTTGGAGCCGATCTCCAGTTACCCCCGCCCCAACTGGGTAAAATCATTGGTCTCGCGCCCAACCAACCTCACTACCGCATTCTCATTGTTGAAGATAATCAGGTGAATCGGCTGTTGCTCAAGGATTTATTAGCTCCCTTGGGGTTGGAGGTACGGGAGGTGGCGGATGGGGAAGCCGCGCTGGCGGTGTGGGAAACCTGGCAACCGGATCTGATTTGGATGGATATGCGAATGCCGAAGCTGGATGGCTATGAAACCACCCGACGGATTCGAGCAGCGGAACGCGATCGCGGGTTATCGCCAACCATCATCATTGCCATTACCGCAACGGTATTTGAGGAGAATAAGGCCAATATCCTGGCCGCTGGTTGTAACGATATGCTGCGCAAGCCCTTTCGTACCGCTGATCTGTTCAGCAAAATGGGACACTACCTCAACCTGCAATATTCCTATGCTGTCGAGGCGGCATCCCCGGCATCCCCAGTCCCCCCAGCCATTACGTCAGAAAGCTTAGCTGTCATGCCCATCTCCTGGCTAAAGGCATTACGGCAGGCCGCACTGCAATGTAGTGATGATGATATCCTCGACCTCCTGAAGGAGATTCCAGCCTCTGAGTCCGCCTTAACTGCGGGTCTCCATCATCTAGCCCATATGTTTCGCTTTGATCAGATCCTTGCTTTAGTCGATAACATGCCGCCGATAGCTGAGGTTGCCATCGCCAGCAGCCATGCCACTAAGCAAACGGTTGACAAGACCGAAAAGACGGCAAAAAGCTCAACCGAGGCGCTAGAGTATGAGCAAAATTGACGTTCTGATCGACCCGACGCCGATAAGATAAGGCGTAGATAAAAACCAGACACGGCGCAGATAACTTCACGCGCAGTCGCTACGTTGTCTGTAAGCCGCAATCAGGTAAGTTTTCCCTGCCTTGGGCAAGGCGCTGGAGGGTGGTAGCCTGATCGCAGGCGCAACTTCTGGTTAACCGATGCCAGTCTAGAACCCCGACCGGTTTTTTGTAACCTCAGTAGATCACACATTGAATATGGGATAGCCGTCTGGGCTGTCTCAGGGGTAAGCAGGATATCCACAAGTGGATTTTCGTTCGCGTGGCGTCTCCGCAGGAGAATTGCCTGAATCTGGGTACTTTTTGTGACTGGCCCATACCCCCTAACTGGCCCATCCGTCAGGGCTGTATCGACACCTCCATCGATGTATCAAGGACCGAGACCATGACCTATAGCCTCAGGGTGAGGGATCTACCTGCGACCGAACGTCCTCGTGAACGTTTGATCACCCACGGTCCCAAAGCGCTCTCGTCAGCGGAATTACTGGCTATTTTGCTGGGCACGGGGCAGGGACCGGGCAAACTGTCGGCGGTGGGGTTGGGGCATTACATTCTGCAAAGCCTGGAACAACATAAGCGTGATCCCCTGGAAGTGTTGCGGGATATCCATGTGCAGGAGTTGATGAAAATCCCGGGGGTGGGTCCGGCCAAGGCCGCCACGATTTTGGCGGCGATCGAGCTGGGTAAACGGGTTTTTCAACTGCGACCGGGGGAACGGACGCTCATCGATAGTCCGGAAACCGCCGCCCTTGCCCTTAGCCATGATCTGATGTGTCAGGCCCAGGAACGGTTCGCTGTATTGTTATTAGATGTCAAAAATCGCCTGATGGGAACCCAGGTCATCACGATCGGGACGGCTACCGAAACCCTGGCTCCCCCCCGTGACATTTTCCGGGAAGTGATTCGCCAGGGGGCCACCCGCATGATCATCGCCCACAACCATCCTTCTGGGAATACGGAACCCAGCCCGGAGGATTTGGCCCTGACGCGTCAACTCCTCGCGGGGGCGCAATTACTGGCAATCCCCCTGTTGGATCATCTGATTCTAGGCAATGGCAACCATACCAGCCTGCGCCAGACAACCCAACTGTGGGAGGAGTTTCCCCAAGGGGCGTGAGGGTTAATCCAATATCTCCCGATATTGGAGTAGATAATACCAACTGTGGGAGGAGTTTCCCTAAGGGGCGTGAGGGAGGGGCAAGCCCGCCCGACTAGCCAAACCCGCCAGCAGGGATGACCCCGCCCCCCAACCGCAGTGGGGTCACCATTGCCAACCCTAGCTGGGCTGGACCCAAGGCTGGGGGGATGCGGCCCTCTGGTCTGTTAAAAAGTCGGCATCTGCGATCGCCTAGGACTGTACTGTCGTCGGCACGGTTACCCCAGTCCCCAGGGCTTCTACCAGGCTGCGTACCGTGGCCACCATTGCCAGTGGATCATTGAGCCGGTTAATGGCCGAGCCAACGCCAATCCCGGCTGCCCCCGCTGCGATCGCCAGGGGGGCCGTTACCGGGGTAATCCCCGACGCACACAGCACGGGAACCGACACCGATCGGGAAATTTCATAGGCGGCGGCCAGCGTTGGTGCGGCCTTTTCGATCAGTCCCAGGGTCCCCGCATGGGTTGGGGTGCTGCTGGTCCCGCCTTCGGTTTGGATAATATCCGCGCCTGCCGCCACCAGTTGCTCAGCCAACTGCACCTGCTGATCCAATTCCAGGATGTGGGGGACCGTAACCGACAGCAGGCTGTTGGGCAGCAAGCGCCGGGTTGCTACCGTTAGGGCCAGAACTTCCGCCGCTTCAAACCGCCGCCCCTGGGCATAAAAGGCATCAAAGTTCCCAATCTCAATTAGGTCAGCCCCCGCTGCTACAGCGGGCACAAAGGCTTCTGGCTCGACGGCGGAGACGCAGATGGGGAGTGCGATCGCCTGCCGTACCTGCCGCACCAGTGCCGGGTCACAGGCAATGTCAACGCAGGTCGCGCCCCCCTGGGCTGCCGCTTGAACGACGGGTAGAACGCGATCGGCGTCAAAGTTCATCAAGCCACTGATTACCTTCAGAACACGCCGTTGGGCAAAAGCTGAGTGTAATTGCGCAAGTATCGTCATAGGTTTGGATTCAAATATTGTGATTGCGAGTCGCCAAAGGCGTCGCGAAGCTATGGCTATTCTGTCATATTCGCCCGTCCCCCAACCCCTATTCC
>NZ_JBRCAD010000110.1:0-16968 GCF_053493415.1 Trichothermofontia sp.
GACAAAGCTGCTTCAAGATCAATTTGACAAGCTTCGGGAATGAGGCTATCATAGAACATCATTTTTTATTTGTTAGAGGACAGAATACTGCATTCTGTCCCTTTTTTCCATCGCTTAACCTAACTTTCAACACTTCTGCAAAGAATACTAAGATACACAAAGTTCTTGGAGAAACCTTTGTACCTGGGTATCTGGGTGCTTTCTAGATATTCCCTATCTCCTCTCTTCGGAACACGATTTCCCCTCAATTCAAAGATCTTTATTAGGTAATTCCGTGCATTATCGACGATTTGGCAAAACAAATCTTCAACTCTCGGTCTTCTCCTTAGGAACGATGCGGTATCTAAGTTCTGAAAGAACTGCAAACCAAACTATCCAGGCAGCGATCGCGGCTGGGATTAACCATATTGAAACGGCACCCAGCTATGGTCAAAGTGAGATCTATTTAGGGAAAGCTTTGCGGGAATTGGCCATCCCCCGATCGCAGATTTACTTGACCACAAAAGTCCTACCTACCCCCGATGCTGATACCTTGCAACACGGCATTGAAGCGTCCCTGGTACGGTTACAAACGGACTATATTGACTGCCTTGCGATTCATGGGATCAATACTTGGGAGCATCTGCGGTGGATCACCCAACCCCAGGGATGTCTACAGGTCCTCCAGACAGCCATAGAGAAAAGACAAATTCATCATTTAGGTTTCTCAACTCACGGGCCGCTAGATCTCATCCTGGCTGCTTTAGAAACCCGGTTATTTGAGTTTGTCAATCTCCACTACTATTACTTTTTTCAACGTCATCAACCCGCGATCGCGTGGGCTGCCCAATATGATGTCGGTGTTTTCATTATTTCACCCGTGGACAAGGGGGGACAACTCTATGCACCCTCGCCGTTGCTCACGGAACTCTGTCAACCGCTATCTCCCTTAGCCTTTAACTATCGGTTTTTACTGAGTGATCCCCGGATTACTACCCTCAGTTTAGGGGCAGCCAATCCTGAAGAATTGACGGCTGCGTTAGAAATGGCCGATCGCACGGAACCCCTTTCCCCCGAAGAAATGGCCATTGCCGATCGCCTCCAGCAACACCAGATCCAGGTTCTAGGGACCGATCGTTGTGCCCAATGTTATCAATGTCTACCCTGTCCAGAGGCGATTCACATTCCGGAAGTCTTGCGGCTGCGAAACTTGGCGGTCGCTTACGAGATGACCGCTTTTAGTCAATATCGTTATCGCATGTTTGAAAATGCCGGACATTGGTTCCCTGGGCGCAGAGGCGATCGTTGTACGGATTGTGGCGATTGCTTGCCTCGCTGTCCCGAACATCTGGATATTCCCACGTTGCTCCGGGATACCCATGAGCGGCTCAAGGGACCCGGTCGGCGGCGGTTATGGGAACTGTAAACCCGCGCTTAAATGATAGCTTAAACCATTGCTTGTAGATGTGTCACAATCTCATTCAGTTGTTGGGTGCCTAATTTAGTCTGGGCAATACTGCTAGTTGTCTCCGACGCTGACCGATTGATGGTATGCATGGCATCTAATACCTCACGAATTGCCTTAACCTGTTGCTCGGCACTGAGGGCAATCTGTTGACCACTTAACACCACATTATCGGTCGCATGCGCTACTTTTCCAAAGGCATCGGAACTGGCTTGAACGGTTACCACACTGGCATCAACCGTTTGGGTCCCAGCCTCAGTGGCTACCACGGTACTATTAATTGCCCTTTGAATGTCAGCGACTAACAGGTTAATTTTTTCACTCGACTGTTTGCTTTGATCGGCCAGTTTGCGAATTTCAGTCGCCACGATCGCAAAGCCCTTACCCTGTTCCCCCGCTCGCACGGCTTCGACGGCTGCATTGAGAGCTAACATATTGGTTTGGTTGGCTAACTCACTCACTAACCCAGAAATCGTGCCAATTTGCTGTGCCTGCTCACTTAATCGCAAAATTTGTTGGGCGATCGCTTCGACCTTGTCCTTGAGAAAATGGATACTGTTGAGGGTTTGTTGGGCAGCATTGGTCCCATTATCAGCCAGATTACGGGATTCTTGGGCCTGCATAGCCACCGATTCGGCCTGTTGCGCACTACTTTGGGCAAAGGCATTCAACTCATCCATTGTCGTTGTGGTTTGCTGCACAGAGGCGGCTTGTTGAGCGGCAACCCGTTCATGTTCTTCGGTTGCTGTAGCAATTTCCAGCGTAGCCTTGGCCACCCGATTGATCGTGTCCTTGAGTGTCGCCGTTACCGCTCGACTAATGAAGTAACCCACGGGTGAGGCCAGCAATAGGGCCAGGAACAGAATTATGATAAAAATACTGCGCGTCCAATGGTAAATTTCAGCAGCAGTAAGGCGTTCCTGTTGAGCTACCCGAATTTGCAACGCACTTAATTCTTGAATTTTATTGACTAAAGGATCAAGGCTTGCATACAGGGGACCATCGTAGCGATCGAGTTGGCTGCGATCGCCCATTTGCAGTACCCGCTGTAGCTCTTCCAGTTGTGTATTCACTGTCACAAAGAGATCTTCTACCTGTTGGGCCAATTGCGCCTCTTCCGCCGTAAAGCGTGTCTGGCGGTATTCAGCCCAGGTACTTTCAATCTCATTCATGCCCTGCGCAATCATCTGTCCTGCTTCCTGGGGGGTGATGATACCCGCATGGGCCTTATTGACGGAATCAATTATAGAGAAACCATACTGATCCGCAATGATCTTGAGTTGCTGCAAGGGAATTACTCGATCGTCATAAATCGTGCCAATTTGATGATCAATGCGGTAGAACGAATACAAAGAGAAAATGCCAATTCCTAATAGCGCCAAAGCAGGAGCTGCAAAGCCAAGATAAAGCTTCGTACTCATCTTATTGAGTTGAGAATGCCATGCTAGTGACATATGCAATTTCCTTTTGCGATATGGAGTATAACCCGAGTGGTTACAATGATTCTCGTTGATTAGTCAAATACGATTTAGATCTTTGCGTCAATTGCCTCAGAACCTTAGATGTGCCCAGGACTTGAATACCATAATGATCCAAATCATTCATAAATACACCCAAATTTCGTTGAATTTAAGATCAAAAATCCGTCTATTTAATTGATTAATTCGTTGTGCTTGCTTTGTGTTTTTTCGGTTTTAGTTAGAAATATGACAAAGAATCTAATATTTTGATTTCCTTTTACTGGTTTACTGATAAGATTATTATATTGCCAATCTTATCACTTTCGACCTATGCTTGACAGGAAATCTGAGCAGGCCAATAAAAATATATGAAATAGTTTACAAACGATCACAAATGTCGTCCCTACCTAATCCCCTAGTCATAATACGGCGTTCAAGGTAATTGGGAACTAGCTAGGGCGTTTCATGGTGAGTCGATCACCTTTTGTGATCGGGCTACAACAAGCTCTATTGACCGAGCCATTTTCATCAGTAGATCGCTAATACAGTTGTGGGGTAGGCATCCTGCCTGCCCCGAAACAGCCGAGACGGCTATCCCACAAGAAAAAATCAAGCACCGAGATGGCTATCTGCCCCGAAACAGTCGAGACGGCTATCCCACCTTTAATTTTTATCTACTTGAGGTTATTGAGTAAGGCCAAAGGCTGACCGCTGCTGCCCATCCGTAGGCTAAAATCTTACTTTGTGTTCTGTCCCGTTAGCAGCACCGCCTGGGTTGACGGTGACAAGCACCAGCGGGCGTTACGGAACAGCGTGGTCCAGCCCCGTCAGCAAACTCTAGTGGCAACGATCGAGGTTTAGATGGCAGAAGTGCTCATGTTCAATGCCCTACGGGCAGCAATTGATGAGGAAATGGCCCATGATCCGACTGTCTTTGTCCTGGGCGAAGATGTCGGGCACTATGGCGGCTCCTACAAGGTGACTAAGGATCTCTATAAAAAATATGGCGATCTGCGTCTGCTTGATACCCCGATCGCTGAAAACAGCTTCACGGGCATGGCCGTCGGTGCGGCGATGACTGGCCTGCGCCCCATTATTGAGGGCATGAACATGGGCTTCTTGCTGTTGGCCTTTAACCAGATTGCCAATAATGCCGGGATGCTGCGCTACACCTCTGGCGGTAACTTTAAGATTCCGATGGTTATCCGGGGACCGGGGGGCGTTGGGCGGCAGTTGGGGGCGGAGCACTCCCAAAGACTTGAAGCCTATTTCCAAGCGGTACCGGGGCTAAAAATTGTCGCCTGCTCCACGGCTTACAATGCCAAGGGGCTACTCAAGGCCGCCATCCGGGATGAGAACCCAGTCCTCTTTTTTGAACACGTCCTGCTTTACAACCTCAAGGAACACTTGCCGGAGGAAGAGTACGTGCTGCCCCTCGATCGTGCGGAAATTGTCCGGCCCGGTAGCCAAGTCACGATCCTCACCTATTCACGGATGCGCCATCACGCCATGCAAGCGGCCAAAACCTTGGCACAGGAAGGTTACGATCCAGAGGTGATTGACCTGATTTCCCTCAAGCCGATCGACATGACCACGATCGCTGCCTCGGTTCGCAAAACCCATCGCGTGATCATCGTCGAGGAATGTATGAAAACCGGGGGAATTGCCGCTGAAGTCACCGCCCAAATCTATGAGCAGGTCTTCGATGAATTGGATGCCCCCGTCCTGCGCCTATCGTCCCAGGATATCCCCACCCCCTACAATGGACGGCTAGAGAGTCTGACGATCGTGCAACCAGCGCAAATTGTTGAAGCCGTCAAAAAGATGGTCGCCATGCAAATTTAATCCCCCCAGAGTGCCTTTGCCACTCAACGAAGGAAGTCTTGTAGGGTAGGCATCTTGCCTGCTCCCACCACCGAGAAGCCGATCGCGCTAGGGACCGTCTATGCAAAAACAACGTTTACTTCTCATTTTTGTGACGCTGTTAACGATTGCCGCCTTGTTTGTAGTGGCACGATTTCCCACACGTCTGGGCTTAGATCTTCAGGGTGGGGCACAGCTTTTGATCCAGGTCAAACCCAGCGAAGAAATTACCCAAATCGGTCCCCAAGAGCTTGAAGCCGTGAAAGCGGTTCTGGAAAACCGGGTGAATGGCTTGGGAGTTTCGGAACCCCTAGTCCAAACCGTGGGCAGTGATCAGATCTCGGTCCAGTTACCGGGGGTCAGTGATCCACAACAGGCGGAGCGGGTCTTGGGCGGGACAGCCCAACTGGAATTCCGCAAACAACGCCTAGGTACAGAAGCCCAGTTACAAGCGGAATTTGCCGTGCGTCAAGGGTTACTCGCCCAGCAGGAACAATTGCGGGCTAGTGGCGATGAAGCCGCGATCGCGGCTAACCAGGAAGCCCTCCAGCGCAGTAACGAAGCTATCCAGAGCCTCTTTGACCCCGCCCAGCCGACCCCTCTAACGGGTAAATACCTTAAGGATGCAGGTCCCCAACCCACCCAGGCCGGCGGCTGGGAAGTCGTTTTGCG
Organism: Trichothermofontia sp.; assembly: GCF_053493415.1. Taxonomy (NCBI): domain Bacteria; kingdom Bacillati; phylum Cyanobacteriota; class Cyanophyceae; order Leptolyngbyales; family Trichocoleusaceae; genus Trichothermofontia; species Trichothermofontia sp. The sequence continues at coordinate 5,440 of NZ_JBRCAD010000110.1, forward strand.
TTTCAACGTTAAGGGAGGTGAAATTTTTGCGGACCTGACGAAGGAAATTGCCGGGACCGGACGCACCCTGGGGGTTTTCCTGGATAATGTCCTGCTGACGGCACCCATCGTCGGTCCCGAATTTGCGACAACGGGGATTACGGGGGGCAGTGCGGTGATTACCGGTAACTTTGATGCTGAGCGGGCCAATGAACTGGGGATTCAGTTGCGTGGGGGTGCCCTGCCCCTCCCCGTTGAAGTGGTAGAAAACCGCACCGTGGGCGCTACCCTGGGCCGAGATAGTGTCCAGAGCAGTATCTACGCAGGGGTGGGTGGCCTCATCCTGGTGCTGATCTTTATGGTGGCCTATTACCGTTTACCGGGCGCGATCGCTGATCTGGCTCTGGTGCTCTATGCCCTCTTCACCTTTGCGGCCTTCAAGCTGCTGGGGGTGACCCTGACTCTACCGGGGATTGCCGGGTTTATTTTGAGTATTGGCATGGCAGTGGATGCAAATGTGCTGATTTTTGAGCGCACCCGCGAGGAATTGCGGGCCGGGAAGACCCTGTATCGATCGGTTGAATCCGGTTTCTACCGGGCCTTTTCCAGTATTCTCGACAGTAATGTCACGACCCTCATTGCCTGTGCGGCCCTGTTCTGGTTGGGGTCAGGGCTGGTACGGGGGTTTGCCTTGACGCTGGCCCTAGGGGTGGGAGTGAGCATGTTTACGGCCCTCACCTGTAGCCGGACGTTTTTGCTCACAGCAATTAGTGTTCCTGAGTTGCGCAAGCCCAACCTTTTTTGCCCGAATTTGCCCCAGTCCTAAGTGCTGAATGGCCACAGCACCCGCTCTGATGTAGTCGTTCTCTCAGTACCCTAAACCCTAGTTCTGACCAAGTACTAGCCTCAGTCAACGCCTCAATCAACAATTCCGATGAAACTTCACGTTATTCAACAGCGGCGGCTTTGGTGGATGATTTCCCTGGTAATCATCCTCAGCGGCCTGATCGCAATGGTGATTTCCTGGCAACAATTTGGGGCACCCCTGCGGCCCAGCCTGGACTTTGTCGGCGGGACCCGCTTACAACTGGAACGGGACTGTACGCAACCCAATACGTGCCAGGAGCCGATCGATCTGGCGACGGTGCGTCAGGTGGTGGCAGCGCAAGGACTTCCTGCCGGCAATGTGCAACTCCTGGGTACCGATCACCAAGGGGTCTCGATCCGCACCACGACCCTAACGGTTGATCAACGCACCGCGCTGCAAAATGCCCTGGATCAAGAACTGGGTCCCTTTGATCCGCTGCGAACGCAAATTGATACGGTCGGCCCTGTCATTGGCCAGCAATTGTTGGCCTCTGGTCTCATGGCCCTGATTGTGGCCTTTGCCGGGATTATTGCTTATCTGACCCTGCGCTTCCAGTTTGACTATGCCTTTTTCGCGATCGTGGCCCTGTTTCACGATGTCTTCATCACGGCGGGAATTTTTGCCATTTTGGGGTTAACGGCTGGGGTTGAAGTCGATAGTTTGTTTATTGTGGCGTTGCTGACGATCGTCGGGTTCTCAGTCAACGATACGGTGGTGATTTACGATCGCGTGCGCGAGACCCTTAAACAAAATCCCCATGACAAGATTGATGACATTGTGGATGCGTCGGTCAACCAAACCTTGGCGCGATCGATCAATACCACTTTGACGACCACGTTACCGCTGTTGGCGATCCTCCTTTTCGGTGGGGCAACGCTGAAATTCTTCGCCCTCGCCCTGATCATTGGCTTTATTGCGGGGGCCTATTCAAGTATTTTTATTGCCAGTACGCTGTTGGCCTGGTGGCGGGAGCGCCGTGAAGTTTTGAGCGATGCTCAGGCAATCCCGACTTCGGGGCCAGAAGCCTAGGCCGCAGATAGGAGGCAAAGGTAATGGCTTCTAGTGGTTTACTCGGACACGTGTTACTACGGTTTGAGGGTGACCCGACGGATATTGTGAGTGATTTGTCAGCCGTTGTCCTGACCCCAGAGCCGTACCTGTGGGTTGGCTCGGATGAAACCACCGCGATCGAACGTCTGAGTCCGATTCGCGCCACGATCCCTGGGGAAAGCGTTCCCCAGGTTTGGGGCAATCACCACTCCTTTGCGATCGCGGATCTGCTGGACTGGCCCACCGAGACGGAAATTGACTTTGAGGGGTTTGATTACGACGATCATTACCTCTGGGTCGTCGGGTCCCACAGTCCTAAGCGCAAGAAGCCCAAGGGCAAAAATCCCGACAAAGATATCGAGCAGCTTGCGACCGTGGTGACAGAACCTAGTCGCTATCTGTTAGCCCGCCTGCCCCTGGTGGGGGGAAACTTGCAGCAGTGGTCTGCCCATCCCGATGGGGGTAAACCAGACTTGGTAGCCGCCTGTTTACCGGGTTGGGCGCAGGCGGGATCGTTGCTGGCAGTGTTAGCCGCAGATAGCCACTTAAAGCCCTTTCTCAATCCCGCGATCGCCAGTAAAGAGAATGGTTTGGATATTGAGGGTATTGCCGTGCGGGGCGATCGGGTCTTTCTGGGGTTACGAGGACCCGTTCTACGCGGTTGGGCGATCGTGCTGGACTTCTGGGTTGAGGATACGACACCGGGGAAGCTAGGGCTTGTGCCGCAAGCTGGCCTTCGCTATCGCAAGCATTTTCTCGAACTCAACGGATTAGGGATACGGGATCTCTGTTTCCACGGTGATGACCTGTTGATTTTGGCGGGGCCAACAATGGATCTGGCGGGGATGATGCAACTGTTTCGTCTCAAGGATGCCCTCGGTTTAACGGGTGATACGATCCACTCCCAAGGGGAAGGCAGGCTGGAATGGGTCTTTGATTTTCCCCTACGATCGCAGGGTGACAAGGCCGAAGGCATGACCCTATTTCCTACTTTTGCACCAGCGGCTTTGGATTCGGGCCATGGCCTCTTGGTGGTTTATGATTCGCCGTTACCTGAGCGTCTTCCCCACGAAAAAGCAATTTTTGCCGATGTATTTGCCCTAGCGTGATAGCCACAAGGTGAAAAGTCCCCTATCGATAATTGGTAAATTGCAACGCGATCGCAAAGTCTTCTTGTTTCACTGCCTGGATGACGGCCTGTAGTTCATCCTTGGACTTGGCAGAAACTCGCACCGCATCGCCCTGAATTGAAGCTTGAACCTTCTTAAATTGATCCCGAATCAGTTTAGTAATTTTCTTTCCGACTTCCTGGCTAATGCCTTTTTTCAAGATAATTTCCTGACGAACTCGGTTCCCACTAGCAGACTCAATTTTACCAAAGTCAAAAATCTTCAGCGATAGATTCCGCTTGGCTGCCTTTGTGCGCAAAATATCATGAACGGCCTCTAGGGTAAATTCACTATTCGTATTGACAGTGATACGATCGTCCCCCAGTTCGACCGTGGTTTTGGTGTCCTTCAAATCATAGCGGGCATTAATTTCCCGCGTGGTTTGATCGATCGCGTTCACCAACTCCTGGCGATCGAAGTCGCTCACAATATCAAAGGAAAACGTGGCAGCCATAGTTCTGAACTGACAGTGGGTAACGGTGGGTACAGGTCTTAGGGTACAGGAAGACGTGAACCGAGGGTATCCTCACCCCAAGATAACGAGCCGCCCCCTCAGGCCCAATGGATTAGGCCCAACGAATTAGGCCCATCTCATGGGGAGTAGTGAGATATTGATGTCGGGGGAGCACCCGTAGTGATAGCCCCTGCGAGCCACTGCGATGGTAGCTGACCGTCGCCGTATAGAGGCTGCGGTGCTGATCGTCTGTCCCTTGGTAGGCCATGACCACAGGGACACCATTGACAATATCGCCCGCATCATCAATCACCCCCTGGTAGAGTTCTACCTGCACGTCATCGGCACTCAGGGCTGCGAGGTTAATCCGCGCCTTAACGGCGATTGGTTCGTTTACCTTGATTTCCTCCGGCGCGGCAATATCCACATCCTCGATTTGAATGTTGTACCACTGCTCAAAAATGCGGGCTTTCCACTGGGCAAGTTCCTGGGCCGGGGCATAGTGATCCGCCGTCATCGTGCTATAGCGATCGCTCAGGGGGAAATAGGCCCGTTGGGCATATTCGGCTACCATGCGGGCCGTATTGAAATGGGGACAGTTGAGCCGGATCGCCTGCTTCATTTTGGCAATCCAACGCCGGGGTAGCCCTTCGGCATCGCGATCGTAGAAAGTTGGCACCACCTCTCGTTCCAACAGTTCATAAAGGGCGTTGGCCTCTACCTCGTCTTGGTAATCTGGGTCTGTATACACCTCACCGCGCCCGATTGGCCAGCCTGAATTGGCATAATCCGCTTCCGCCCACCAGCCATCCAGCACACTTAGGTTCAACCCCCCATTCATGGCTGCCTTCATGCCACTAGTCCCTGACGCCTCGCGGGGGCGTCGAGGGGTATTGAGCCAGACATCACAGCCCGCCACCAACAGGCGGGACACCTGAATGTCGTAGTTGGGAATGAAGATCATGCTATGGCGCAGACCTTCATCATGAATGAATTTGATAATATCGCGGATTAACTCTTTACCCGGCACGTCCTTCGGGTGAGCCTTGCCCGCAATAATGAACTGCACTCGCCGTCCTTGGGCATGCAGAAGCCGTTTTAGCCGCTCCACATCTCGCAGGAAGAGAGTGGCGCGTTTATAGGTCGCAAAGCGGCGGGCAAAGCCGATCGTCAACACAAACGGATCAAGGGCTTCCCGGACTTCCGCAATTTCAATGGGAGAGGCCCCCCGTTCCGCCAGACTATGGCACAGGCGATCGCGGGCAAACACCACCAGTTCTGAGCGGCACCGTTCATGATTCCGCCACAATTCCTCGTCTGGTATGGTCTCAATCCGCTCCCAGAGGGGATGATCGATCCCCGCACTGGACCAACTCGGCCCCAGATAGCGATCGTATAATTCCTGGGTGAACTTCGACACGCAACTGCGGGCATGAACCCCATTCGTAATCGAGGTAATCGGGACTTCGCTCAGGGGTAACTCTGGCCAATGGTTGCGGAAGAGCGATCGCGAGACTTCCCCATGTAGTTGACTCACCCCGTTAATAAAACTGGCGGTTTTAATCGCTAACGTCGCCATATTAAAGGGAGCGGATAAATCCCCCGTATTCTCCCGACCCAGGGACAAAAACTCTTCCCGTGATAACCCTAATTTATGGGCATAGCTGCCGAGGTGGTGCATCACGCGATCGGCATCAAACAGATCAAAGCCAGCCGGTACGGGCGTATGGGTGGTGAACATTTGACTGGCCTGGACGATTTGCTTCGCGTCCGTAAAATTCAGCCCCTCTTCCTCCATCAAAATCCGAATCCGCTCCAGGGATAGGAACGCGGAGTGACCTTCATTCATGTGATAGGCAGTGGGCTGCAAACCCAGGGCGCGTAGCATCCGCACACCTCCAATTCCCAGGAGCATTTCCTGGTGTATCCGCATATCAATATCGCCACCATAGAGCTTATCGGTAATATCGTGGTCATAGGGATTATTGGGTTCAATATTGGTGTCCATTAAATACAGAGGCACCGTGCCAACCTGAATCCGCCAGATACGGGCATAGACCGTGCGACCGGGACAATCAACCCCAATCCGAATTTCGGACCCGTCAGGATGTCGCTCTAGGTGTAGGGGCATATTATAGAAGTCATTAATGGGATACTGCTCCTGCTGCCACCCGTCGGGGGTTAAATATTGGGCAAAGTAGCCTTCTTGATACAATAACCCCACGCCAACCAGGGGCAGACCCAAATCACTTGCTGACTTGAGGTGATCCCCCGCCAAAACCCCCAAGCCGCCTGAATAGACGGGTAGGCATTCCGTTAGGCCAAACTCCGCCGAGAAATAGGCGATACAATCCTTGGAATGATTAGGCGTGCGCAGACTGGCGGGATGATGGCGATGCTTGGTATACCACGAGCGCTCCTGGAGGTAGGCGTCTAACTGGCGACTGGCCCGATCCATTTGCGCTAGGAACCCTTCATCCTCCGCTACTTCATGGAGTCGGGTTTGACTAATACTGCCCAACATCAGGACGGGGTTGTGGTGGGTTGATTCCCACAGGACCGGGTCAAGCCGGTGGAAAAGATCCCGTGTTTCCGTATTCCAGTCCCAATGCAGATTATAGGCAAGGGTCCGTAGGGGTTCGAGACGGCTGGGGAGGGAGGGAGAAACTTTAAAGGTACGAATCGGCTGCATGGCAGGGGGAGGTCCTGAGATCGGCTTTTCCCATTGTCCCCCCTGGGCTTGAACCGTCCGAGGAGTCTTAACAGTATCTTCGGCTACAGACATCGAGACGGTTATCTTGAGGCGGCCCACGCAGGCTAGCCAACTGTCCAACAACGCCCCATGTCTTGTGCGCTATTGTTGCTGTTGTTGACCGTGGGGTGTCAGGTCCCGCGCGATCGTTGCCCATTTTGCCCCAGAAACGTCGGCGTGTCTTACTACGCGTCCGGCTCCCCCAACGCTTGGTTAGTGTTCTGGAAATTCCGAGGGCATAAGGCCCAGATTCTGAGAATCCTACCGGAGGTAGGGACGCTAGGCAGACATCAGCTTACCGGAGAAACGACGGGCTTTGCGAATTGTATGGGGCAAGACACCCACCATCAGGGCAAAGGCTTCATCCGGCAGGTGTAACACCGTCTCGGCATCGAAATAGTTTTCAAACTGGTTCAGGATCATCTGTGCCCGTTGCAGGGGGGATTCCATGTCGGTGAATTGCTGGGTGAGGCGAATCCATTGCCGCCGGATTAAAAACGCCTTCTGGCGCTCCTCGCAGCTTCCGGGCACCACTAGAGACACATCCCCCACCGGGATCACCTGCTGGCAGTCGCGATCGCAGATCCCCCCCACCGTGGCCCCTGGCCCTGCAAATTCGGCATGGTAGGGCTTCATCAGAATCAGACCATTCCGACGATGGCTACTCACCACCAGCAATTGCCCTTGCTGTACCAAGGTGAGAATAGCAGCGGCATCCAGACAGTGCTCTGATAGGGTCTCTAGGGTATCCAGCATGATGACTCACCAAATGCCTGCGTTCACGATCGCAACATCCACCCACTTCAACCGTATCGCATCCCTCGCCCCATCGCTCACCGCCCGATCGGGCTAGCATCCGGGAACGCCACCCAGCATAACGGCTTCACCCCAAGTCGGTACCTGGACAGCCGCTCCCGATTGCCCCCCTAGCCGCGACTATTTTGTCAACTTTCCTTGACCTTAATGTTTGCGATCGCGATCGTGTCTGTGCTGTCAACGACTGAAATCATTGTTGAAACAGGGTTTCCGCCCTTGATGAGAGTAATTATAAAGAAATGTTAAAGTAATCGCTTTTTTGCAAAACGGTAAAATACAATACAGACATGAAAAGAAATCGTTCATCTTCCTCCAGGAAGCCAGAGAGTTTTCTCAATGGTCAGGGAAGACGGAAGTAGGGAGAGATCCCGAAGGAACGCGCCTCAAAACACACTACAAACTCTCTCTGAGACAAGTTGGAGGCGACTAGGATGAAACTGACATATCGCGGCGTTACTTACGACTATACCCCCCCCGTGGTGGAATACACAGAAAGCGACAACGTTGGCACTTACCGGGGCGTGGACATTCGCTTCCGTGCGCCCAAGAAGCGCTTGGTGCTGGATTCTAACCTGGATCTGAAATATCGTGGCGCTGCTTATCAACCGACTGTGACGATGGTTGAAGCCACCCCGGCCACGGCTCCGGTGGCGGCTCCGGTGGCGGCCCCCGCGCCTGTGGGTGGGTTGGATGTGCCCGTTACCGACTGGGCACGGAGCCTGATGATGCGCCATTGTCGGGCGATCAAGAACCGTCAGCAATCTCTACTCAGCCGTAGTGCAATGGAAGTGGGTATGAAGGCTGACCAAGTGGCTAACTACTGGGGTCGCATTCAAGGCAAGGTTCACCCAACCTTCCGCACGACCTACGATCGCAGTGCTGTTTCACTCAGCTAGCATTGTGTTCTAGCATTGTGTCCCAGGACCATCGTATTCCCAGTATTCCAACAGCCTGGTGTTCAAGGATTGATTCGGAGAGATCTCTCTCAAGGTTTGACCAACCGTAGAACAGTCCTGATCAGGGAAACAACGGGGTAAATCAATTCACATCCCTAAGCGTTAATTAGGGGTGTTTTTTTTTGGCTAACCCCAGGTTCAGCCTCCGGTTAGGATAGAAGGATTGTTCACCCTTTGCTTATGGGAGGGGCCTTGGCAATGAATTATGCCCCCATCCAGCGATCGCTTGTCCTTGGGGCCATTGTCCTGACCCTCCTTTGCACGATCGTGGTCAATGCCTTACCGCTGAATGGTCTAACCACCAGTGCCGTCACTAACCGTTATTTAACCTATCTCACCCCAGCGGAGTTCACCTTCGGGATTTGGGGGGCAATAGATTTGGGATTATTAGGATTTGGCATCTATCAAATTCTCCCCAACACCTTCACCCAATCCCGTTTGCCCCATTATTGGCCCTGGGTTTTGCTCAATGGTTTCGCCACTTGCCTCTGGCTCGTTCTGTGGAGCTATGAATGGCTCTTTGGGAGTGTGCTGGCCATGCTGGGGATGCTACTATCCCTGATCGCCATTTATCAACAACTCCAAGCGGATCGCGGGCCAACCTCATGGCTGGCGTATGGCTGCGTTCAGGTTCCCTTTCGTCTCTATCTAGGGTGGTTAACTTTGACGATGATGGCGAATATGGCCGTCTGGTTAACCCAATCCCAGTGGGATGGGGCCGGGATGGCTGCCCCCCTCTGGGCCAGTTTGCTGGTTGGGGTGAGTGGCGTAATGGCTGGGACGATCGCGTGGAAATTTGCCGATGTGGCCTATGTAATCGGGGTCCTCTGGGCCTATACGGGGATTGCGGTTCGTTATGCGATGGTGCCGGTTTTGTACCCAACCCTCATAGGGGCGATCGTGATCGTGTTGGTTTTGTTGGGGATCGGCATTTGGCGGCGGCAGACCCAGGGATTGCGGGCCGAGGGATGGCACGGAGATCTCGGCGGTCCCTCCTGATTCCCCCTGTTTCCTCCTGATTGATTCCCCACGGGTTAAACCTAATAAACGACTAGACCTAAGCTACCGTCAAGCGGCTAAAAATCTGCTTCACCACTTGTTGGGCTTTGGCATCCAGGGCATCCCAATCCACTTCGCCGTCAACATCGAGTAAATCCGTGTCGATTTCAACTTGCTGATCGCGTTCCGGTTGGATGGCATCCAGACTGGGATAGTTCCGAAAGCAAACTTGGAATTGTAATTGCCAGAGATCGATCGCAATTTGTCGTCCGGTTTGTTTCGAGGTTAATAAATAGCCGGGATGGGGTGTGGGGAGTTGGGCGAGGGTATGTTCGAGTTCAACGGCGGCTTCCGGTTGGGCTTGGCGTAATTGCTGTTGGAGGTCGATCACCTGCTGTTTTTCGGCTTCGGTGGTGGTCTCTGGCCAGACAGCCCAGTCTTGCCCTTGCCAGTCGGTGCTTTGTTCCAGGTGTTTGCGCAGATTGTCAACCAGGCGAATGAGGGCAGGTTGCAGTAATAAATTGGCTTGCTCCCACGCGGTTACACTAGCAAACTTCAGCGCCATGCTGTTTCCCCTTTAGGAAATACGTCATCATGTCTCCCCGACCCTTGACCTGAATAATACCGCGTTCTTCAAACACATAGGTACTTTTGAGGCGATCGTAGACCGTTTGGGTCACCTGAATGCTATTGATCCGCCCTTGGGATTCCATGCGACTGGCGACATTCACCGCATCGCCCCAGAGGTCATAGATAAACTTTTTGATGCCAATCACGCCGGCCACCACGGGTCCCGTATTGATGCCAATGCGCAGGTGGAAGGGTTTGCCATCCACGCGCTGAAATTGCCCGATCGCCTGTTGCATCTCCAGGGCCATATTGGCGACGGCTTCCGTATGATTCGCCTGGGGCAGGGGCAGCCCCCCCACGGCCATATAGGCATCCCCGATCGTCTTGATTTTTTCCAGGCCATGCTTTTCGGCCAACTGGTCAAAGGTGGAAAAGATCTGATTCAGAAGGTTGACCAATTCGGTGGGTGTTATCTGACTGGCAAGGCCGCTAAAATCCACCAGATCAGCAAATAGGATGGTGGCTTCGTCAAAACGTTGGGCGATCGTATGTTGATTTTCCTTTAACTGGGCCACGATCGTCTCTGGCAGGATATTAAGTAACAGCCGTTCCGATTTTTCCTGTTCCAAGCGGAGTGCGGCCTCAGAGGCTTTGCGACTTTGGAGCTCGGTCCATACGCGCTGGTACATTTGCTCAAAGGCGATCATCACCTCACCTAACTCATCGCGGCGGTGCGTGGGTAGGGTATGAAAATCCGCCATATATTCATCCCGGCTCAGGGCTTCCCCCGCCAGAATTAAGTTATCCCGTAGTCGCAAAATGGGGGTAATCGCAATCACGCCTAGCACCACCATTGTGGTCAGGGTCACGACCAGGGAAATAATCACGACTAATCCGGTAATGCGTCCGCCAAAGGCCATGAGTTCGCGACGAACGGAACTGGCATCCACACGTAACACGAGGGCGTGCTGGTTATCGATCATTGTGGCGGGCCAGGCCACATCGAGACGGGTGCGTCCTGGATTGAGCTTGCGCACTTCCTGCGGGCTGTCCTGGAAGCTCTGCACCCCCAATTCGGGCACTTCCCCAAAGGTGGCCACCTGCTGCCCTTGCGGGTTATAAACAGCGGCTCCCTTGACCTCGGTATTTTCTGTCAGAAACTTCACCTTATCGATCATGTCAGCCGTAGACAGATCTTGCTGCATGGCGGAGCGTTTCAGAGAGGTGACCGTGGCGACTGCGACTTCGCCGAGTTGCTGGAGGAGTTCCCGTTCACGGCGGGCGTAGGAGGGGATGAAAATGATGACTTCGATCGCGACAATGCTTAAAAACACCCAGCCCATAATCTGCCAGGAAAGACGAGCTTTACACAGTCCCAACAGCGCACTCAATTGACGTGACATAGATTTTCCTCGGCAACCGTGGATCATTTCAGGGACAATTTGGGGGACACTCTGGGAAAAATGTAGGACGATACCCTTAACATTCTGCCTGTTCGTGAAATATCCCTGTCGGGGGATCGCTTCTACTTTCCAGCCGTAACCTGTTCTATCCGTGCGTATGTCCTCGAATCTTCGCGAAAATCTGGGGTTTGTGTTGAAGGTGCTGGTGGCTTCAACGCTGATTAGCGTCGCTATCCGGGTCTGGGGTCCCGAAATCCCGATCGCCCCAACCTCGCTAAATGCCTTGATTTTAGTCCTCTTGCCGGCAACTGTGTTTCTGGTCCTGTTTGGCTGGCTTTCCCTCCGGCAGCACTCTTTTCGCGATCGGGGTGATTGATGGGGACCGCCCATCCGGGATGGGGATGACTGAGCGCGGTGACTGATGGGAGCACCGATCGCTATGATGGTAGGCAACTGTTGGCCCCAAGCGTAGGCACCGATGGCGATTATCTCTTCCCATACCCCCCCCGATCG
>NZ_JBRCAD010000111.1:0-5196 GCF_053493415.1 Trichothermofontia sp.
CCCCAGCCCGATCCCAATCCCCCAAGCCCCCATCCTGCGAGTTGAGGACGATCGGGGTCAGGTGTTGGGGGTGGCCGAAGTCCGAACCCATGAGCCAACACCCCGGCCATCCACTCAGGCGTCAGCCCTACTGGCCGCTAAGGTGGTTCTAGTGGGGCCAGAGACCTTGACAGCCCCAGAGTAAGTTCAACAGCCCCCCACCTCGATTAGTCGAGAGTGAGCAGATAATCACACAGGCGGAGCAGGGTTTGGACACGATCGCCCATCAGCGTCACCCGTTGCTGGCGGGTAGTGGCTTGACGAGCCGCCTTGAGAAACGCAACATCAGTACTTAAGAGACGCAAATACTTATGGATTTCGGGATGGACCGCCTGCTGCTGTTGGCGCTGGGTGGGGCTAAGGCCCTCTGGATTCAGGGATAGAACTGCTTGAAACTGGGCCTGGGCGGTAGTGACGGCCTCGATCCGTAACGCCCGATCCGGATCGGCCTGGAGACGGCCTTCCAGATCTAGCAACACTTGCCGCAAGTGAGCATAGGCATCACTGTAGGGTTGAGGTAACATTGGAATACACAATCAGCACAGTTGATCAGGACAGCACCGTGGGTTAAGGCAGCCGTGTGGGTTAGGACCACACAGTTGACTCGGAACAATCATGCCCACTAGGGTAGTTTCACTTGGTTAACTGCCAAGGGCAAATACTTAGCTGCTTTGCGCTGACCCGTTCTGAACTGTCCTGATGCCATTAACCCAGGCTGGCATAGGGATGGCAGTATCCACTTGGCACATCGGTTCAGGCATCGGCTCAACCAGGGTGATGGGTCAATTCTAGAGGCTACCCGTCCCTGTCTATGCTGCGAGAGGGCAATCTCCCTGCCTTGGGGCAAGCGGCTAACCCCGCGTGATCGTTGAATTTTAATGTTTGATTAATTTAGATTAAACTTTAGTTTAAGTAACTTAATATTGCGTATCAGAAATTACTTAATCTGATCGCCTATTCATTTCTAGTATAAGAAATTACCTGTTCTAATTGCCTTGCTCATCGCCGCTCATCCTCAGTACGCAAGCACCCACCCTCAAGCTGATTCCGGCGATCCTGGTTTGATGCCTTGCCGACATTGCCTACCTTCGTTTCAGTTTTGCCCAGCATGTGCTCCATGAACGTTACTACCTTACCGATTGATTCGACAGCCGTCCCAGTTGATACGGTCTCACCGGACCCCATTGGTGCGACCTCACTGGACTATGAGGTTGTGCCGGACTGGTTGCGATCGTGTCTCATCCTGAATGGTCAGGACCTACCCACCTCCCCCCCCACCCTTGAGGGCAACCGAGAAGTCGGCGACAGCGACTTTCCCGTCATTAGCCGACCGATCCCCCTGAGTCCGGAGGATAACCGCCTGATCTGTCAGGCATTTGAGTTTGCCTACTGCCTCCATGCGGGCCAACGGCGGGCATCCGGCGAACCCTATATTTGTCATCCGATCGCCGTTGCGGGGCTTCTGCGCGACTTGGGGGGCAGTGGGGCGATGATCGCCGCTGGTTTTTTGCATGACGTGGTGGAAGATACGGAGATTACCCCTGCCGAAATCGAGGCCCGGTTTGGGGCGGAGGTTCGCCAGTTAGTTGAAGGCGTTACGAAACTCTCAAAGCTCAATTTTTCCAGCAAAACCGAGAGTCAGGCAGAGAATTTTCGCCGAATGTTTTTGGCAATGGCCCAAGATATCCGGGTGATTGTGGTGAAACTGGCCGATCGCCTCCATAATATGCGCACGCTGGAACACCTCAAGGATGAAAAGCGCCGTCGTATTGCCCTGGAAACCCGTGAAATTTTTGCCCCCTTGGCGAATCGTTTGGGGATTGGCCGATTTAAGTGGGAATTAGAAGATTTGTCCTTCAAATATCTAGAGCCAGACGCCTACCGGGAGATGCAGGGGCTAGTGGCCGAGAAACGGATCGATCGCGAATCCCGCCTTGCCAAAGCGATCGCCCTCCTGCAAGAGCGCTTACACCTGGCGGGGATCAACTACGCCGATATTAGTGGCCGTCCTAAGCATCTTTATAGCATTTATCAAAAAATGCAGCGGCAACAGAAGAGTTTCCATGAGATTTATGACATTGCCGCCATTCGCATTATTGTCGAAACCGCCGAAGAATGCTATCGTACCTTGGCGATCGTCCATGATGCCTTTCGTCCGATCCCCGGTCGTTTCAAGGATTATATTGGCCTACCCAAACCAAACCAATACCAGTCCTTGCATACAGCGGTGATTGGTCTGAATGGGCGGGCAATGGAGGTGCAAATCCGCACGGTCGAAATGCATTACATTGCTGAGTACGGGATTGCAGCCCATTGGAAATATAAGGAAACGGGTCACTCCAACACGCCCCTCTCGGCCAAAGAACACAAGTTTACCTGGCTGCGGCAACTCTTGGACTGGCAAAATGATCTCAAAGATGCCCAGGAATACCTGGATAACGTCAAGGACAACCTGTTCCATGAGGATGTTTATGTCTTCACTCCCCGTGGCGATGTGATTTCCCTAGCCCGACAGGCGACGCCGGTGGATTTTGCCTATCGCATCCATACGGAGGTCGGAAACCACTGTGCGGGCGCGAAGGTCAATGGTCGCCTGGTTCCCCTAGATACGGAACTGCGCAACGGTGATATTGTCGAAATCATTACCCAGAAAAATTCCCATCCCAGTCTGGGCTGGTTGAATTTTGTCGTAACCCCCGGTGCCCGGAACCGGATTCGCCAGTGGTATAAGCGATCGCACCGGGACGAAAATATTGCCCGTGGGCGGGAATTGTTAGAGCGGGAACTGGGGAAAAACGGCCTGGATGCCCTACTCAAATCGGCCCCGATCCAAGCTGTGGCGGAACGCTGTAACTACCACAGCATCGACGACCTGTTGGCGGCCCTGGGGTATGGCGAGGTAACCTTGAACTTGGTAGTCAACCGCATTCGGGATGCCGTCAGCGGCAAATCAGCCCCCACCCTGCCCCCCACCCTGCGTGATGATCAGATCCAAGTCTCGCCTAGCCAGCGACCTGATCTGACCACCCATTCCCCGATCGCGGGGATTGATGGTCTGATGCACCATATTGCCGGGTGCTGTAACCCCATTCCGGGTGAGCCGATCATTGGCGTGGTCACGCGTGGGCGAGGGATTTCGGTGCATCGCCATGACTGTGAAAATTTAGTCCATATAGAGGGGGATCGCCTTATTCCCATCAGTTGGAATTTAGGGCAGAATAGCAGTGGTCGTCCCCATACCTATCCGGTGACCTTACAAATTGAGGTGATTGATCGTGTGGGGATTCTCAAGGATGTCCTGGCACGGCTAGCGGATAATGGCATCAACGTCCGCCATGCCGAGGTAAAAACCCACCATGATCGACCCGCGATTTTGGATCTCTGTATCGATGTCCAGGATCGTGTCCAACTAGAGCGCACCTCGATCCAGATCAAAAAACTGAGTGATGTCTTAAACCTGCGTCGCATTAACTAATACCCTGGCTCCAAGGGGGCGTCTGCTTACAAAACTTAAAATTTCACCCAGCCCCCTTGCTCTTCTCACAACAGTCCTGCAAAATCCGAGAGCGACGGCCTCTGGCCGCTTCTACTCGATCGTTGAGACCTATTGCTGCCTCCGTTTTGCGCCGTGATCATGCCGTTTCCGGGAAAAAACCTCTATTCCATCCTGCACCGCCGACAACGCTTTTCCCGTCGCCGTTGGCTATGTACCTGCTTGGCCGTCGCCTGTTGCTCAACGGGCGGGTGGCTGACCCTGCGATCGCTGCAGCGGGCGGGTGAAGTCCCCCAGGCTGTGCTAGTTCTAGGGGGTGCGCCGGAACGGGAGCACTTTGCGGCTGAATTTGCCCGCCAATACCCCAACCTACCGATCTGGGTTTCTTCGGGCACCAATCCAGAGTATGCCGAGTGGGTTTTCGCCGAAGCGGGGATTGCCGTAGAACGCTTGCATTTGGATTATCGCGCCGTCGATACGGTCACGAATTTCACCACTTTGGCCGATCAACTCCAGGCTCAGGGGGTTCGTAGCGTTTACCTGATTACCTCCGACTATCATATGCGCCGCGCCGTCGTCATTGGTGAAATTGTGCTGGGCAGTCGTGGGATTCATTTCCAGCCAGTTCCGGTTGAGTCCGATCGCTCCCCGGAGTCTTTGAATAAAGTCGTGCGGGATGGGGTGCGGGCAATCCTATGGGTCGCGACGGGGAATACGGGCCTGAGCCTGGTCAAACGCCATCCGTCTTATTAGCATCCCCTTAGAAGAAAGACGGGGGTGGACAGGGATTAGACGCAAAATATAATGCAGGATTTTGCATTGAACGGTACCCTGGGTTTGGGCATTTCGCTGCGATCGGCGGGCAGGTATCGCGGAACTCTGCCGGTCCAATGGGCATCATAGGCCATAGAATGAACACCCCCACTAGGGCAATCCCATCGGCTTTGTCAGCGTGGGGTGGGCATCCTGCCCGTTCAGGCTAGAAGCCTACCTAACAATCCTGGACGAATCATTTAGGATTGCTGTAATCAGCCGCAGCCCCTGTACTCCTGGGAGGAAAACTTGATGAAACCCCTACTTCGCTTTGGCCTTACTGTCCTCACTGCCACCCTGGTGGGAGCGACTGGCGGTTTGCGATCCGTCAATGCTGCGACCTTTGGACAACAGGAAGTAGAGCAGTCCAAGTTGATTGCGATCGCGGCTCCTCGTGGAACTACGGGTGCATACCAACTGCTGATTTTGGAGCAAACGTCGGCCCAACGGCCTTGCTGGGCTGAAAGTGGCAGCAACCCAACGGTGATTGATCCCCTATTACTCACCTTTAATTTCACAGGGATTTGCGATCGTAAAACCGATAGCAACGGCTTCTCGATTCGGATGGGGGGTGAGGATTTGGCCCTCAACTACAACCTGCGCGTTGTCCGCACGGCCAATGACCTCGTGCTGATTGGGTACCCCAGCCGCGATCGCAATGCCCCCATTCTCGAAATCGGTCGGGCCTATGGGGTGATCCCCGGCGAGTTTGCCAAAATTATCCTGAACCCCAACTGGCGGTTTGCCAAACGCACCTTCGGCGAGAAAACCCTCGGCCATATTTACCTGGCAACGGATCTGAGCCTTGCAGAAATGGCAGCCACGACAACCCCACCTACCCTGTCCCCGCC
>NZ_JBRCAD010000112.1:0-26554 GCF_053493415.1 Trichothermofontia sp.
CTATTTATATATTAAAAACGAGAGCAAAATTATGTCAACTTTTATTCCCTCTTTAAAACATAATGGTTACCTTGATCAACTGCATTTTACGATTTGTAATGTTGGTTCTCGTAAATTAGACGAGAATGATAATTACGGTAGCCAAGGTTGGGATATTTTTGCGCCCAACTTAACTATTTATGGTTTTGATGCTGATGAGGATGCCTGTGTTAAAGCTAATGCTGACCTTAAACAGAAAAATGTAAATTGGACTGAAAAACATATTCCAGTTGCTTTAAGCAACACCATTGGCAAAACAAAACTTTATGTTACTGAAAGTCCTATTTGTAGCTCATTGTATCCTCCTAACGAGCCTTTACTCGCTCGTTTTAAAGAACTGCCCGTATTCATGAATCTGGATCGCACGATTGATATTGAAACAACTACCCTTGATGCATTCTGCCAGAATGAAGAAATTGATGGTTTTGATTTCTTGCAAATTGATGTGCAGGGTGCTGAGCTTAAAGTTCTAGAGGGAGCAATTGGATTACTCAGGAATAGTATTTTAGTGCTTCAGTTAGAAGTGGAATTTGCACCACTTTATCTCCATCAACCTCTATTTTCTGATATTGATAAGTACCTAAGAGAATTAGACTTTTCACTATTTGATCTTTATCCCGCCTATCGACTTCGTTCTCGGTCTGCTGTCATGAATCCTAAGCATCCGGGCCAGATTCTTTGGGCAGAAGCTTTTTATTTGCGTGACCTTCTGCAAACAGAAACAAAATTTGTTCAGTCTCCAGAGCGCCTTTTTAAATTAGCCTGCATTGCAGATGTGATGAACTTTGCCGACTATGCCCTAGAATTACTAGAGTTCCTTACACTCAACTATGGTGAGGATGCACGCTATAATTTTGCTAATATAATCGTCGAAGTCCTTGCCCAACTACCGGGAATGGAAGGACAAGATCTGGAACGAATACCCATCGTAAAGAGCATTAGAAACTTTATTAATTTGCCTGAGCTACCAAAGCCAAAAAAGGATTAGAGTAAATGTTGCATTTTTTCTGGGCCGGCCTCCCCCTAGGCGAGAAAAGTTACCAAGAGTATGAGATTTCTAATCGTGAAATCCCTAAGTGGGCTGAATATTATCTGGGGCAGAAAATAGGTTTTCATCAATCCCATTGGCTTAGCGGTAAGGTAACAGAGAACCCAGGAGATATCCTACTGGGACATCCAACTTGGGATTTGCGCACGGCGGAAGAACGAGAGTTTTTTCAACAATTAAAACATGATTGGGTTAAAGACAATGCTCTAACACCTGACCAAGATTGCCATCCCAACACGTACATTCTGATGCCCTGGGTGCCAGAGTTTCCGCCCGATTGGACGGTCAATATGCCGTTTTTTGAAAAACAGTTACTTGCAGCTAAAAAGATCTTTGCTTTATGTGGTCAAATTTGGATCGATCGCACGGCTACATCTGATCCAAATTCAATTCAATATCGAGTCAAAGATCGCCTGATTCACTGTAATATGGGCTTGGCAATCCAGAATTTTCCGATCGTCAAGCAACGATTCAACGCGATCGGAGAACGTCAGATTCTCCACATGAGTAACTTGGCTCACTTCAAAGGATTTGATATTACCTGTGCGAGCCTAGAAGGTCTAGATACTCTGTTGCATGTAGCGACTTTCTCCCTCCAAGCTAATACGGGTTTATTAGATATTAATATTCATGGCAAACAATATGTCATTAACTTTTTAGGAGGAGTGAGTAATAGTGATCCCTCCTTTAACCAATGGGTTGTTGATACCTGTGATTTTTATATTCACACGGCTTGGATGGATGCCCAAGCAACCACAATTTTGGAAAATGCGGCGAGGGGATTAGTTCCCCTAGTCACCCCTGAAAGTGGTTTTGCAAGTCCCCATGCCATCTATTTAACCCATGATCCAGACAAAAATCGCGATATTATTCGTTGGGCTTTGAATTTGCCAGAATCGGAACTATTGGAGCGTAGCCGTCTGATTCGTGAACAAATCCAACGGGAACACAATTGGGAGAGTATTTATGCAACCATTTGGGATGGCATTGTTGCTGATATTGAAGCCCGATCGCGTGCCTCACAACCTAGGCCGCAGGTCTTCGCGATCGTGCCTCCAACCAATTCTGACAGTTCGCTAAATCATCCTAGTACTGAAACAATACCCCCAACCCAGAAGATGACAACGCCATCCGGTGCAATGGACGTGGATCAACGCCTTTATATTAGTCGTCAGCATCTCTTTGAATTGGAACGGCAAATCCGTTTAGATCGCCATGTGGAGCGCTATGCACTCCTACGCCAGTTTGCCAAGGGGGTTGTATGTGATGCGGCCTGTGGCTGTGGCTATGGGAGCTATCTGCTCTCGACCAATCCGGACGTTACCTTTACGATCGGCCTCGATATGAGTCCCGATGCGATCGCCCATGCTCGCAAAGAGTATGCAACAGACAAGACTGAGTTCCATGTTGCGGATTTAAACCAGTGGACCAGCGATCGTCCCATTGATATGTTAGTTTCCGTGGAGACGATTGAACATATTCCCGATCGCTCGGTATTGCCCCAATTCGTCGATCGTAATCATATCAACCATGTCATCTTGACCTATCCTTCTAAAAAAACGACTCACTATAATCGTTTTCACCATCATGACTTTAAGCTTCAGGATATTTTGGACATTTTCCCTGACTTTACTTGCTATCGTCACTTTAACTGGGAATACGAATTTGATGTAGTTTTTCTAATGAGGAATCCAGAAAAATTTGCTTAATTAATAATTTTAATTTAGCATCTTTTAAGAAAATAAAAAGATCATTAAAAATTAATGAGGCGAAATCTAAATGCTACATTTTTTATGGTGTGGTTTTGCACGATGTGAGAACAGCTATCAAGTATATGAACTATCCAATCTAGAGATTGCCAAGTGGGCCGAATATTATCTTGGGCGTAAAACTGCCTTCCATCAATCAAATTGGATGAGTGGCAAAATTACTGAAAATCCCCATGATATATTGCTAGGTCATCCTACCTGGGATGGGCGAACGCCAGATGTCAGAAAATTGACTGGTGACCTTGAACGTAACTGGGTAAAAGATAATGCCCTTTTGCCTGGGAAACTCAGTCATCCTAATACCTATATCTTAATGCCGTGGGTACCAGAATTTCCACCTTCGTGGACTCAACAAATGCCATTTTGGCAACAGCAATTACTTGCCGCTAATAAGATCTTTGCACTTTGTGGAAAAATTTGGATAGACAGGACAGAAACCTTACCTCAAGACGCTTTTCAATATCGAATAAAAGACAAGTTGGTCCATTGTAATATGGGTATCGCTAGTCAAAATTTTCCGATTATTAAGCAAAAATTCAATGCGATTGGAGAACGTCAAATCCTCCACATCAGTAATTTAGATTCCTATAAAGGATTTGATATTACCTGTGAAAGTATTGAAGGCTTGGATACGCTGCTTCATGTTGCGACTTCTTCTCTACAGGCTGAACCAGGATTGACAGAAATTATTATTCAACATCATCAAGATGGCTCCCATAAAAAATATATGATCAATTATTTGGGTTCTATTGATAATCATGATCTAGAGTTTAATCATTGGGTTGTTGAGACTTGTGATTTTTATATCCATACGGGACGTATGGATGCGCAAGCTACTACGATTCTTGAAAATTCGGCTAGGGGGCTAGTCCCTTTGGTGACTCCGGAAAGTGGTTTTGCAAGTCCCCATGCGATTTACCTAACTCATGATCCAGATGAGAATCGTGACATTATTCGTTGGGCCTTGAATTTGCCAGAATCAGAATTACTGAAGCGAAGCCACCTGATTCGTGAGCAGATCCAAAATGAACACAATTGGGAGAGTATTTACACAAAAATCTGGGACAGCATCATTGCTGATATTGAAGTGCGATCCCGTATTGCTACGGACCCTCTATAAGAGTACCTCGGAAAATACCCATTTTTGTAACTGTGCTCAGCTTCAAGATATTTTAGATACGGACGCCTTTAAATAAAAAGACCGTTCCGGCGCTCCTAGGCCACGTTATCTCGTCGGCTGGGGGAGTTGAACTTCCCCCAGCTTAGATTATTAATCGAAGCGCCCATCTGGGTTTCGTCGTTTTACCTGTTATCGACGTTAGCGCGATCGCTCCTAGGAACGATCGCGCTTAGATACAGCACTTCCATATCCGGTGAGGTACAGACAAGGGGCTTAAGCCCCTTGTTCGCAAGGCTTGACCGTACTTCATTAGAGAGGGAACGTCTGTAAGGCTAATACGAGTTAAAAATAACGCACCAAAACCCCTGCCTCCTTCTGGATGGGCACAACATCCAGAATATCCAATTGAGCACAGTAGGCTAGATCGGCCTCCCCATCCAGCCTTAACAGTCGCTGACCATGACTGGCGTAGTGAAATAATTCCAAAAGGCGGGATTGCCATTGCTGAAACAGGGCGATCGCGCCAATCACTTCGTCATTGCCGATCGCCGCTGGTGGCAGTTGTCCCCCCATCTGCCGATCGCAGAGCAACTGAAGCACCGCCCCGGCGCAAACCGTATCCTCCAGGGAGAAACTGCCCTCCCAACCTGACCCAATGATCCAGATCGTTGCCGGTTGCTGTTCACTGAGATAGGTCACCACGGCCTTGCGGTTAACCAGCGTTGCAGTAATCACCTTCGGCGCAGCCGCCACGCATTGGAGCGCACGGGTGCCGTTGGTGGTGCTGATAAACAAGCGGCGTCCCTCAACCACGTCGGGGGTACAGTCGAGGGGGGAGTTGCCTAGATCACAGCCGTCTACCTTGGCCCCCCCCCGTTCCCCAGCCCGCAGGCGTTTCTCAACCGGCCAGCGATCGCTCACGGCCATTAGGGTGTCTAAGTCACTGAAGGCTTGGACCGCTTCAGCCCCTGCCGCCAAGGCTGCCGCGATCGTCGTTGTCGCTCGCAGAACATCAATGACGATCGCACAGTCAGGGACTGAATCCTTGGGCGTGAGTTCCGGGGTGTGATACACAAAAAGTTTCACAGATTTATGGGGGGAATTTGGATAGGGGGCGAACTGATTTTACCAACCAGGGAGCCATAGCCGTAAATAACGTCCCATTGGCGACAAGGGAAGCCCTAAATACAGCGGTAACCAGAAGAGAAAGCCCAATACAATCCCCAGCAAAATCCCCATCGCTAACGGACGCAGGGACGGCTGGCGCGGCTGGCCGGGGCGCACGGGTTTGCTCTGGAGCCAGCGATCGAGGACAAAGGCTAGGGCCAAAAAACCAAAGAGGGCGGCTCCCATGTGGTGATAGACAAAGGTACACCGGCTGACCTTGGCCCAGGGCAACCAATTGGCTGCGTAGTTGAGGACGCAATAGGCCGCCAGCCAGTTAAAGCTGGCGATCGTCCGCTCGCCTCTGGCATTAGGGGGGGTGGGGGGAAAATCGGGAATGGCTTGGACAACGGTGAAGTCCGGCAGCAGCCATTTCGGCAGGAAATCCTGCCATAGGGGGTGGGTCGTGGTCCGTTCCCCGATCCATCGCCACAGGTGCCAGAGGAGGTAGACCGTGAGCAACCC
Organism: Trichothermofontia sp.; assembly: GCF_053493415.1. Taxonomy (NCBI): domain Bacteria; kingdom Bacillati; phylum Cyanobacteriota; class Cyanophyceae; order Leptolyngbyales; family Trichocoleusaceae; genus Trichothermofontia; species Trichothermofontia sp. Next base: position 5,606 of record NZ_JBRCAD010000112.1, read on the forward strand.
GATCGCCGCCGCCGAAGTCCACCAGAGGATGGGATTCCCGATCGCGTGGACATCGTAGACCACCTGGGCCGTTCCCGCTGGCAGGGGGGGACCGTAGACGGGTAATCGGTCAGTCGCTGTCGGTACGGCCTCAAAAAAATAGACCATTGGCCGTAGCAGCAGGGGCCAAGTCCACCAGGCGGAACAGTAGGGATGAACTTGCGGGGTATTGCCCCCCACGCGCTGGTGATAACTGAGGATTTCTTGCTGTAAGCGCCAGAAGCCCATGCTGGGGTTGAGGTGTAGGTGGGGCAGCCAGATCAAACCGTAGACCAGTACGGGCACGATCGCCAAACCCACGATCGTCCACAGACAAGGCAAGTAACTGGGGGTTTGCAGGGTCAAATGGCGAAGGGGAGGGGCTGAGATCGGGGGGGTGAGCGGCGATCGCTGTCCAGGACGTATCGATGCTGAGGCAGTTGGTTCCGGATTGAGCCACCGCACCCCCCAGGCCAATCCCCACATTAAGTAAGCCCCTAGCAAAAAGCCCAAGCCGTTCCACTTGATGGCAAATGAGGCGGCAAAACTCACCCCGGCCAAGAGCAACCAGAGGTAAACTCGCCAAGGGTGACGGTTGGCCCTCACAGTCCGATTGAGGGCGGCGAGATTGATGGCGGCGAGAAAGGCATACTGCCCCCCTAGGCCAAACAGGACCAGGTAGACATTCACCAGAGCATAGCGGGATTCGACTAAAAAGAGGCCGTCCATTGCCACCAGGAAGGCAGCTAGCAGGGCCATACGGCGACGATCGCTCAATTGGTAGACAATCCCCGCACTGAGGAGGGGAATGAGGGACCCCGTGACCGCATTGAGCCAACGGTAACTCCAGGTGGATAGCCACGACCCCGCCAGATCGTTGTAGGGGAACTCGCCGGGTAGCTTTTGCCCTAGCCAGATACCGATCGCGATCAAATATTTGGCAAACGGGGGATGCCCATCAAAAAAGGGGGTTTGGGTGAGGTAATTATTCGCAAACTTGACGTAATACACCTCATCAAAGACGAAGGTATTAAACCGGCCTAGGCCCCAAAACCGCACGGCTAGGGCAAACAGCCAGATGGCCAGTAACCCCCAGCGAAAGGAGGGAACAGACAGATCCGGAGAACGGCGCTGACTGTACGACGCCAGGGGCATACCGTGACTCATGCCTTCGGATCAGGTCAGGATAGGGAGGCGGGCGGGGCTGTTCGAGGCCGACGCGGTGCCGGTAAGTCTAGGGGCGTTTCCAGGGCCAAGTCAGGGCGGGCGGGCGCGAGGCTTTGCAAGGTTTCCAGGGCGGCTTCGCGCACCAGGCTTTCGGGTTCCTGGGTGAGTAAGAGTTGCAGGCAATCCCGAACTTCGCGCTGTTGGGGCGCTTCCAACTGGGGTAATTGCCGACCCAGCCGCCGCACCGTAATCAGCCGTTGCAGGGGATCGGCTTGGGTAAGTGCCATGAGATCCTGCTCCAGCGAGGGAGCGATCGCGGTTTCCGGACGCAAGCCAATCTGCCAAACTACGAGTCCACAGGTCAGCAAAATGACCCAGCCTTGCAGAATCAGGCTAGCCGCCGTCCAGGGATGGTCGGCTTCGGACCAAACGGCGATCGCCAGGAAGGTACTCAGGGTTGCTAACCCACCACCACCGACCGCTAGCAAGAGCCGCCGATTAATGCCCCGCAGGAAGCGTTTGAGGCTCTGCCAATGGGTTTGCCATTGCCGACTTTGGGCCATGTAGAGGGTCAGCATCACGCCCACACCCACACTGGTGGATAGGGACAGTTGCCAGTTCCACAGCAGCATCCCCACCCCCAGGGTTCCCGCGAGTAACCAACGCCCCGTGGGCGATGCCATCCCCGTTGCCCCTCGACGCCATTGGCGGGACAGGAGATTCAGCCAGATGCGATGGGCCGATCGCCGGGACGATCGCGCCTTTGGGGCAGACGATCGGCGCTGGGCGGGCCGGAGAAATTCCGCCGCCAGTCGGGAGGGTCGATAGGGAGGAGACGCGTGGGCCACAGGAGTTAAGCCGCAGGTGAGCGAGTTTGATGAACAGTCCGATTATTTAGATAGATTAGCAGCAAGACTCCCCAAGAGATCTAAGAAGTGTTAAGCAGTTAGGGCAGGAGACCGATAGCCCCCCTAACACCGTTGATTTCCCCGTTGGGGAAAGGCATTACCCCTTAGGAACTGTTAGAATCAAAGTCCTGGGATGCTAAACCCTAGGAGAGGTGGCAGAGTGGTCGATCGCGCTCGACTTGAAATCGAGTTTGGAGCAATCCAACGTGGGTTCGAATCCCACCCTCTCCGTTCTAAAGCTTAAGGTGTGAGCTTAAGGTGTGTATGCGGTGAATATGCCCGATCGTGGTTTTTGGTTTGGTCGATGTGTTGTGCTCGTGCTGCTATGCGGGTTGCTGGGGGCCTGTGGCTTGTCCCAGGTGAAGGCAGCGGACCGGGTATTCCTAGATGTGGACCTCGCGTTCCTGGATGCCACTGAACTTCCGGCACAACGGTTTGCAGACACACCGGTGGGGGGGCTATCGGCCATTGTCTACGATCGCCAGCGCGATCGCTACTATGCCCTCTCAGACGATCGCAGCGACCAAGCCCCGGCCCGGTTCTACACCCTCCAGATTGCCTTGGATACCACCCAACCGGATGCCCCCAGCTTGGGTGCTGTCACCGTCGAAGCCGTAACGACCTTGCACAATGAGGTGGGCGAACCCTACGCCCCCGCCACCCTCGATCCGGAGGGGATTGCCCTCACCCCCCAGCAAACCCTGTGGATCAGCAGTGAAGGCGTTAGTCGCGATGGCATTGACCCGTTTATTAACGAATTTGAACTGGACACCGGGCACTGGCGGCGCAGTTTGCCCATCCCCCAACGCTTTCGTCCCCACACCGAGGGGGATCAGCCCCAGGGGATTCGGGATAATTTGGGCTTTGAACCCTTAACCGTGAGTCCGATCGGCACCGTAGCCAGCCAAGGCGAACCCCTGCGCCTCTTCACCGCCAGTGAAGCGGCCCTAAGCCAGGACTGGGACCCCAACCCCCCCCAAGACCCGGATGCCCCCCCCAGGGGCGATCGCAGTCGGTTCCTGCACTACTACATCGGTGAAGGTCCGCCGTTACTGATTGCCGAGCATCTCTATCCCCTCGATCCCCCGCCCCCACTGGCCCTCGCCCACGGCCTAGTTGAACTCCTTGCCCTGGATCAGGGAGGCCACTTCCTCGCCCTAGAGCGCAGTTTTGGCGGGTTAGGCTTTGGGGCCAAGCTGTTCCAAATTGCCCTGGGTGGGGCCAGCGATACCACGACGATCGCCAGCTTCAAAGATCCCCTACCCAAGCTCACCCCCATCCACAAAGAATTACTCCTAGACCTGAGCGATCTGGATCTCCTGCTCGATAACCTGGAGGGCATGACCTTCGGCCCCCGTCTCCCCAACGGCCATCAAAGCCTTATCTTGGTCAGCGACAACAACTTTAGCGACAACCAAACCACCCAGCTTCTCCTCTTTGAATTACAGATACACTGATCCCCTTTGTGTCCCTTCGTGTCCTTCGTGCCTTAGTGGTTAATTCCCTAAACTCACCACAAAGACACAAAGAACACAAAGGGGGAAACTGCTATTTCCCCCCTGCCCTCGCCCCTTACAGAGTCAGCGATTGCGGTTGGGTTTCAATCAGCTTCGCGAGATCCTGGAGGAACGCAGCCGCATGGGCACCATAGATAATCCGGTGATCACAGGTAATGTTCACTTGCATCTGCCGTTTGACACCCAACATCCCATCCGGTGTTGCCACCACCTGTGGACGGGAAGCCCCGATCGCCAAGATCGCCCCCTGTCCATTAGGCAGAATCGCATCAAAGCGATCGACCCCAAACATCCCCAAATTCGTCACCGTGAAGCCACCCGTGGAGTACTCCTCCGGTTTCAGTTGTTTAGTCCGCCCCCGCTCCACCAGATCCTTCCAAATGCGGGAGAGGGAGTAGAGGTCAAGTTTATCCGCCGATCGCAGCACCGGCGTAATCAGCCCACCATCCTCCATCGCCACCGCCATCGCGATATTGATCTCATTGCGGTACTGGATGCCCTGCTCCGTGTAGTAGGCGTAGAGCAGGGGATGCTTTTGCAGCGTCACCGCCACCGCCTTCGCCAACAGGGCACTCATGGTCACCCCCTTGGACTTCACCTGCTGATAGAGGTGATCCAACGCATCCGTGGTGATCGTGTAGCCCACATGGAAGGTTGGCACCTGCAAGCTGGTGAGCATATTGCGCACCACCGCATTTTGCAGCGTGTTGAGGGGGACAAGGGACCCTGGGGCAACGGGAGCCGGGGCGGGTACCGTAGGTACCGTGGGGGCTGCCATCGGAGTTGCCACGGGAGCCGCCACAGGAGCCACTGCCGTTACAGCCGGGGTGGGGGTCCGACCTGCCGCCGCTTCCACATCCTGGGCCACCACACGACCGTAGGGACCACTGCCTTGCAGCGTACTCAAATCCAGGTTCAATTCCTTGGCTAACTTGCGGGCACGGGGAGAAGCAGTTACCCGACCCTGGCGATGACCGGCCCCACTGCCATTGGCAGAAACCGGCGCGGCGGGCGTTGCCACTGGCGTTGGGGGGGGAGCCGCTGGTGTCGCTGGAGCCGCTGGGCTGGAACCGCTGGGCGCTTTTTGCTTGGCCTGTTCGATTTCAGCCTGGGTTTCCGCCACCAACGCGATCGCCGCCCCCACCGGAGCCGACTCACCCGCTGCCACCAGAATCGTTGCCAGGTAGCCCTCGTAGAAGGACTCCACATCCATATCGGCCTTATCGGACTCGACCACCACCACCGTTTCACCCTTGGTGACCTTATCACCGGGCGATTTGACCCAACTGACAATCTTGCCTTCAGTCATGGTGGAACTGAGGGCAGGCATAAAGACTTCGTGAATCATAGGCTTTCCCTAAACGTTGCCGCGCCCTAAATGTTGCCGCGAATATCTTCGACAACCCCATCGCGCAGGAGGATTTCCACCTGCATCTTCTGGATTAGGTTATCACCCTTCTCAACCCGGAAAAAGCTATCAATTTGACCCTGGTTGACTTCCTGCTCTAGCTCTAGCATTTGCACCTGTTGCAACTGCTGAAGAATTTGATTCTTTTGTTCGAGCAGTTCACTCTTTTTCTGGTTGACCTGGATCTGGATGTTGTCTACCTGCTGCATCACCTTGGGGCTGGTGGGTTGCATACTTTGCTTTTGCACCTCAACGACCATCCGCTGCCCCTGCATCTCTAGCTGTTGCAGTTGATCATCGATCTGGTTGATTTGGTTCTGGAGTTGTTGTTGCGCTTCCTCCTTCCAACGCGGGGTCACAACCGCCTTGATCATAACCGGGCGTTTGAGGAGAAGCTGTGCGTTAGAAACGTCCATAAACGGTTCGCATGGGTGAGGGTCACTGGGCGATGCTACCGATCGCTGCCGCCTGCGGTATCCCGATTACCCGCATTATGGATGACACCCAGGAATTGGTCAAACCGGATACGGGTTAGAGGGGCGCAGCCGTCAGGACTGAAACATCCCGTCAATCATAGCGCGGTACCGTTCCATTACAACCGGACGCCGGATTTTTAGGGTTTGGGTCATCATGCCGTTCTCAATGGAAAAGGGTTCGAGGATCAGCCGGAAGGGACCAATGCGATCGTCGGGGCGGTAACCGGGCCGATCCTGGACCCGTGCCACCAATTCTCGCCGGAAAAGGTCCTGAACTGGTTTGCTGGCCAGCGTGATGACTTCGGTTTCAGCGCTGGGGGTGACTTCTAGCTCGGCACCAGGCAATTGCAGCGTCAGGTTTTGGCTGGCAGCCCACTGGGTGAGCGCGTCGAGGTTGGGCACAATCAACGCCCCCAGGCTACGCTGATCCTGACCCACTAACATCATTTGATCGATATAGGGACTACGGATACAGGCATCTTCAATGGGCTGAGGTTCGATATTTTCGCCGTTGAGCAGGACGATCGTGTCCTTGGCCCGCCCGGTGAGCACAATGTCGTTGTGAGCCGTGACCCAACCGAGGTCGCCCGTATCAAACCAACCCTCTGGGGCAATGGCTTTGGCTGTCGCCGTGGGGTTGTTGTAATAGCCCTGCATAATCTGGGGACCCCTGGCAAGTACGAGGCCCTGTTCTCCTGGCATTAAGGGACGATGGCTTTCGGGATCGACAATTTTGATTTCGGTGCCGGGTAGGGGGGTTCCCGATGAACCGCGTAGGTTGCGCTCTAGTCGCCGCACGGTTAGCACGGGGGCCGTTTCCGTTAAGCCATAGCCGACCAAAATCGTAATCCCTGCCATTTCAAAGAACAAATCAATATGGGGTGGTAGTGAGCCGCCACCACTAATCACCGCCCGCAGTTCGCCGCCTAGGCCCGCCCGGATAGGCCGGTAGACTAGGCGATCGGCAAGGGCATGGAGGGGCCACCAGAGGCGCGATCGCAGGTTAGCCCACAGTCGTTGATCTGCCGGGGGCGGGGTTGGGGTGAGGGTTAAGCCTTGGGCAATCCGGCGGGCCTCGACATGGCGTTGGCTGCCCGTGAGCAGGGTGTGGATGAGGGTTTGTTTGAGCGCGGGTTGTTCCCGGAACTGGCGCTGAATGCCTTCGTAGATGGAATCCCACAGGCGGGGGACGGCCACCATGTAGTTGGGGCTGCGATCGCGAATATCTTGTTTAACGTGGCGCAGGTTGGTGTAGATCTGGGTGCAGCCTTGGGAGAGCAGAAAATATTCGACGGTGCGTTCGTAGGCGTGCCAGGAGGGCAGAATGCTGAGGACGCGATCGCCCGGTCGGGGTTGAATCACGACGCCGAAGAGATTGACTTGGTGCAACAGGTTGCGGTGGCTGAGCATCACCCCCTTCGGTTTGCCTGTGGTGCCGGAGGTATAGATCAGCGTGGCCAGGTGTTCGGGATCGCGGGGGACGGGTTGGAGATCCGAGGTTTGGCCTTGGGCGAGGAGTTGGCCCCAGTTCAGCACCGGGCGATCGGGGGACGCTACCGGGGGATCTTCATCGGAGAGCAAAACGATAAACTGAATCGGCAAGTCATCCAGGCGGTCTTGCAACCGGGTGAGGAGTGCCCGATGTTCAACAATCAGGGCGGTGGCACCGCTATCGGCCAGCATATAGAGCAACTCTTCCCGCTCGGTTTGGGAGCTACGGACAACATTAACGGCTCCGGTGGTCATACACCCTTGGTCGGCAATGAACCAGCGGGGGCTATTGTCGGCATAGAAGCCAATGCGATCGCCCGCCTTGAGTCCCAGGGTTTGCAGGCCGATCGCAAACTGCCGGATTTGGTCAGCCAATTCAGCATAGGTCAGGCTCACCGCTGGCTGGGCATGGGGATCTTGTAACGCGATCACCTGGCCAAATTTTTGGGCCGCGATCGGCCAAATTTCCGGAATAGCTTGAATGGCCGAGTAATCGACAATTTGCCGCAGGTAGGCCCGTTCGGAGGGGGAAAGAGGCAGATCGGCGGGAAGATAGGCTTGCATGGCAGATCTCGATTCACTAGACGGCTTGCTACGTTCAGTATCCACCAGTATCGACAACTCTGGGTTGGGTGCAATCACCTTTGGGTCAGTTTTTAAAGCTTCACACGCTTTCCCCTTCTCTCTGCATATTCTTACTTACCTTATTTAAACTTTGGCTTCTGTCTCTCTTAACGAAATCAAAAATAAATCAAATGAATTTGAAAATAAAATTAGATAATATCTAGTTGCAAGCATCGAAATAACGATTGAGTATGCTTAAGGAAGCATTTTCCATGAACATACTGATGCAAACGATCGAAGGCATTTTTAGCAATTTTTATTCGTTCTTCAGACTGGCCAAGATAATAATCCACCTTTTTATCAAAATCACTCAAGTCCCAACAATCAGGGGATATGGGTTTCGTAAGGGATAAATATCTCTGACTCACATTTAATATGTATTTTTAGCTAGGTCCTGGATCGTTTGAGCATTCGTGATGGTCATTCAATTAGATGCAGATAGATAAGGAAAGAGATTCCTTACCCTAGAGGCTGTTTTAAAGGGGGATCGCGGTTAAAACCGCGACTACGAACCTCGACGTTTGGCTGTTTTAAGGGTTGCTTGGCGTTTGTAGTGGCGACTTCAGTCACCAAAACGGCTGATTTCTGGACTTTGCAAACACCCTCTTATCAGCTTTCATCATATATGGCGATGATTTCCTAACTGCATAATGAGTTGTTTGACCTTGGCTAAATCTTTAATGCCGGGTGCCATTTCCACGCCGCTAGATAGATCAATGCCCTGGGGACTAACCCACTGGAGGGCTTGCTGCACATTGCTGGGGGTTAATCCACCCGCAAGCAACCAGGGATGGGGTGGCTCTAAGGTTTGTAGATGCTTCCAGTTGAGGGTATGCCCCGTTCCCCCAAATTGGTGGGGATCATAGGCATCCAAGAGGATCGTATCAATGCAGTTGGTGTAGGGAGCGATTTGAGCGGCGATCGCGGCCACATCACCAGGGGTGCGGAAGGCTTTAATCACTTCTTGCTGGGGAAAGTGTTGCCGGACCTGCTGACAAAATTGGGGATCTTCGTGGCCGTGGAGTTGGATACTGGTCAACTGTCCGATCGCTACCGTGGTTGTAATGGTCTCTAAGCTAGCATTCACAAAAACACCTACACGATCGACCTGTTGACCCACGGGATCGGCTAGGAGCGCCGTGGCGATCGTCTGTAATTGTTCAAGGGAAATATAACGGGGGGAACTGGGGACGCAGATAAATCCCAACGCCGTTGCGCCCAAATGGGCGATGGCAATCCCTTGATCGGGTTGAGTAATCCCACAAATTTTGATGCGCACAGATATACAAATGATCCGTTTTTTAGCCTTGCGAGTCGGCGTCCACAGCTTGCCCACTCAGTTTGACTCTATCACCGATGGGCACTGCGCTCTAGGGTTAAGTAGCGATGCACTGTTGACCCATCGACCCCCTGATGCGCACGTGTACCCAGGCAACCCATACCTAGCTTAACAACGAAAGCTCGTTCACCACGGCGATCCGGCCCCGTTGCAACGCCCGCAATAACCGATCGATCGAATGGCGTTCATCTTCACTGAGGGACTCATCCAGAATAGCGGCCATCAGCCCATAGCGATCGGCAAGAGTCAGCTTACCCGTGCTACTGACTTGGGCAAATAGTTCAGAGACTGCCGATGGTAGTAAACGAATCGGGGGGGTCATAACCGTAAATCCTGTACTGCTCCCAGTATGCCCCTGATCCCAATGAACGCCTGTGATACCCTCACTAGGGCTGGGTGATTCAGCCACCCTGGGTAAGGTGATAACGGTCTACAGGCGACTGTGAGGTAGACACCGATCGCCAGTGTGCTAAATCACCTTAAATTAAGGTAAAAATTTATGAAGTTTGTGGGTGAATGTCAACGGTACAGCCCAGCCTAGGGATGTTATCTTTTTAGCTTAGGTTCGGCATCAACGCTCCGTGTCCCATCGCCGCAGATTGGCAGTCTCAAAAGCCCAACACGATCCCCCGCTGCTGCCACAGCATCCATAGGCCACTCACCCCCACAAAACCTAGGACAACCTGGCGGAATTGGTCGGCGCTCATCCGTGCCAAAATGGGTTTACCGATCCAGTTTGCCGGGATGGCAGCAAGGCCAATTAGCAGGCCATAGAGGAAATAGGGCAGGGTCAGAATACCAAACAACAGGTACGTCACCATTTTGATCACATGGATGAGCACCACGGTGGCCGACTTCGTGGCAATTAACTGTTCTTTTTCAAGGCCGTAATGCAGATAGACGGGATTCAAGATGGGGCCGGTGCTACCAATGAGGCCGGAAATAAATGAGTTGAGAAAGGATAGGGGTAGAAAATGCCAGTCTTGAATCTTGAAGGTATAACCCGGTCCACCTACCCACGCATTAATCGCCATGAGAATCAGGGTGATCGCAACCAAGGCCTGTAACCCCTCCACATGAATCCGAGATAGCAGATAGGACCCTAAGGTGGCCCCGACCAAGGTACCTGGCAGGTGCCATAGGGTGACTCGCCAGTTGATCGATCGCCACAAAAAAAGCGTTCGTTGTAGGTTACCCACCAGCATCCCGATCGTGATGGTGGGCGCGATCGCCTGGGAGCCGAGCAGAAGATTGACGACTGGGATGAGGATGAGTGGACTGCCGCCACCCGCCAACAAACTCAGCAGCCAAGAGAGAAAGCTGATCAGGCCCAAACTGACTAACGCGATCATGCCCCTGCCTTTGACCAGAATAACTTCTTTACTTTAACTGATATGCAGGGAACCTCGATTAATTTTGAGGTGACGGAGCCGCCCGCCTCAACTCCTGATGATTGCGTGGGCACAGTTGCGAAAATTGGCAGTTTTCGAGGTGTTCTGAAGAAATAATGTATTTTTTGTGAAAAACCATCCCGATAACGTGGGCATTATCCCAACGACATGAATAGCCAATTTGATATCATGTAGTGGGGTTGGCACAGGTTGAGCATAGGTAATATAATCGTTGAAGTTAGTAAACTATGTCTTTCCAATTAAAACACCGATGCAAACCCTCTTTAATCTCTTTGAGAAAATTCGACAATCAAACAAAAAATTTCTGGTTCTTCTAATTACCCTGATCGCATTAACGTTTTTCCTAGCTTTGCCAGCAATCTCCAAGACTGGAGAGATTATTACGGCTGGGTTGATTACCTTGATTATCCTAGCAAGCATCTATACGACTATTTATCGAAAAAAGTATTTCTACATCTCTGCAAGCATTGGTGCGTTAACAATTTTATTTCATTGGTTATCTGTGTTTAGATTGGAAATTTTCGTTGCCGAAAAACTAGAATTCTATTCTTCTTATTTTATTTATTTTTTCAATGTATTGAGATTGATCTTGTATATACTCTTCTTCGTTTTTATAACAGTGAATCTTGTCTTCAAAGTCACAAAATACAAAAGAGTCAATGCTGATGTAGTCTATGGCTCAATTTCAGGTTATCTATTGCTGGGTATTACCAGCGCTTTTTTGATGACGATAATTGAGTATTTAATGCCTAATTCATTCGCGATAAATAATGAGATTACTAACCGAGAAGAAATCTTTCAATCATTGTTTTACTACAGTTTTGTCACCTTGGCCACGATCGGCTATGGCGATATTATTCCCGTTACTCCCTTGGCTCGCACCTTGTCGATTACCTTGGGAATTGCGGGGCAAATGTACCTCACTATTCTGATCGCGATCCTGGTGAGTAAGTACCTGAATACGAACGATCATGATGGTGCCTGAGTTCCTCTAGAGGGCGATGGGGAAAGGACGCGATCGCCAGGTCATCCTCTCCATATCCTCGTGATGGCCATTAATATCCGCACGACATCCTTAAACTTGCTAGAATAGATCACCTAACCCCAAGATGGGATCACGCACGATAGGATTAGTTAGGTATGAGTGGGGACGAAGGTTATAAGATCGTGGCTGATAACCGTCAGGCTCGATACCTGTACGAGATTCTAGAAACCTATGAGGCGGGCCTAGTTCTTCAGGGGACTGAAGTTAAGTCTGTGCGGGAAGGGAAAGCCAATCTCAAGGATGGCTATGCCTTGATCCGTAATGGTGAGGCGTGGTTGCTGAATGTGCATATTTCTCCCCATGTCACCACGAGCGAATATTTTAACCACGATCCCCGTCGTACCCGCAAATTGCTGCTCCACCGCCAGGAGTTACGCAAGCTCATCGGCAAGGTTGAACAGAAAGGATTGACGCTTGTGCCATTGAAACTATATCTCAAGCGTGGCTTGGTCAAGGTGACGATCGGCTTAGCCCGTGGTAAAAAGATCCACGACAAACGGGAAGATCTCAAGCGCAAGGAAACCAAACGGGATATAGAACGAGCGTTGAAGAATTTTTAGATATTTAAAATGTTTTTAATTCACGACTAAAGACGGCTAAAGTCATCACTACGAACTTGACAGAGCTTGTGCAAGGGACAGATGGTTGTTGGTCGCCGTTGCGATTTTAACTGCGATCTTTTTTAAACCGGTTTCTGAGGTGTCATTAGTCAGCCTTACCATCCTGGTACTGCCTGAATCTGTTCAACTAACTGGGTAAAGGGCAACCAATTATCCAACTCAACGATCGCGGCCCAGACAGCTTCGATCGTGGGGCGTAGGAGATCCACCCTTGGGTTGGCCTGACGGAGTTGTTCGCCCATGTGAGCGCAATCAGTTTTTGATAGTAATTGGAGACATTGGTGATACTGGCGTTGCCAGGGCCGAAATTTGGGGAATTGGGCCAGGTTGGGCAGGGCTGTTGTCTCCTGTAAAATCAGCTCGAAATTCCCTTGCCATGCCGGGGAAAAATGGCGAGTGAGATCGGCAAAAAAACCATGATAGCTGATTTGTGAGGTATATAAAAATTGCAGAGTTGCATCAACGAGGGCAGCGGCAGCCGTTGACGGTAGCTGGTGAAAGCCCAGACGATCGCAGAGTTTCTGTTGATAGGCACGAGTATAATGATCGGCATAGGTTTGTAAGCCTGCGGCTAACAATTCCTGGGGTATCACTAGGGCCAGCGGGTGTTGCAACTTTTCCAAATTCCAGTAACAAACTTCGGCCTGATTGCCATAGGCATAACGACCGGAATAGTCAAAATAGGCGGCAGTAAAATTGGGGTCATAGGTGGGGATAAAGGCATAGGGACCGTAATCAAAACTTTCACCCGTGATCGACATATTGTCCGTATTGAGCACCCCATGACAAAACCCTGCCGCCAACCATTGCGCCACTAATTCGGCCACCCGCTGCACTAACTCGGCATAGAATTGGGCATCGGCATCGGGTTGCCCAAGCAGGTGGGGATAGTAGGTTGCAATGACGTGATCAAGCAGACGGCGGACAAAATCGGGGCGTTTGAGATAGGCCAAGCGTTCAAAACTGCCAAACCGAATATGGGAGCGACTGAGGCGTACCATTACCGACGATCGCGTGGGGGAGGGTTCATCGCCCCGCCACAGGCGTTCACCCGTTTCGATCAAGCTCAAACACCGGGAGGTCCTCACCCCCAATCGCTGCAACATTTCCGCTGCCAGGACTTCCCGAACCCCTCCCTTGAGGGTTAACCGACCATCCCCCCCCCGCGAGTAGGGTGTGGTTCCCGACCCCTTGGTTCCCAAATCATACAACTCGCCATCTGTGCCCCGGATCTGCCCGTAGAGAAAGCCTCGCCCATCCCCCAGAAAAGGATTATATTCACCAAATTGGTAGCCGTGGTAGCGCAGGGCAAGGAACGATCGCACACTCTCAAAGCGACCAAAGGCATCGATAAAATCCGTATCACTGACCGTTTTGGGATCTAGGCCCAGGCGGGGCAGGAGCGCGTCATTGCGAAAGCGCAGGCGATGGACCGGAAAGGTCGCCGCCGCCACAATATCGTAGAAATCATCCCCTAGGGATTCCAATGCCGGTTCGTAGGCTAGGGTGAGGAAAGCGCTAATAACAGAGACTCCTGCCTAAACGTCTGACTAATCTGCCTCGAGGGGGGCCATTGTTAACCCTTCGCGGCTTAATTGCTGGTGATAGAGTTCAGCTTGCTCCATCGGCCCAGACCAGACCACGGCTTGACCTTCAAAGTGGACTTGATTGGTGAGTTCCCAAGCCCGATCGCTGCTCATGCCTGGAATGTAGGTCATCAGGCAGTGGGCAACGTGCTGGAAGGTGTTGAAATCATCGTTAAGTACAATCACCTTATAGCGGGGATAGGGCTTGCGCACGACTTGTCCCGCCTGACCAGGGGCAACGGTCGGCGCAGCCGTCATACGGGGAGCAATAGCCAGAACCGAACGCATAGGCAGTGAGAGGGAACCGGTTGGTTTAGGACAGGATGCAGGATACAGCATAACGTTAGCGCAAAAGTTGGGCAGGGTTCAACTTGGGGCTGGCCATCGGGGCACTCAGGCATCGCGTTAGGGCGGATCGGGGTCGAGAGCGGCGTCCGCGATCGGGGAGACCCCACGGATTTGTACAATCAAAGGGTGAGCCACTATGGCTCATTGACCTACTGTTGTTCGCACATTGCCCGATCGCCCTATGTTTGATGCCCTCGCCGAGCGCCTAGAGTCTGCCTGGAAGTCCCTCCGGGGCCAGGATAAAATCACCGAAAGCAACATCCAAGAAGCACTGCGAGAGGTGCGTCGCGCCCTGCTGGAAGCCGATGTGAACTTCCAGGTGGTGAAGGACTTTGTGGCCGAAGTGCAGCAAGCCGCCCAGGGAGCGGCGGTAATCAGTGGCGTCCGGCCCGATCAGCAGTTTATTAAGATTGTCTACGACGAACTCGTGCGGGTCATGGGGGAAAGCAATGTACCCCTCGCTCAAGCGGAGACGGCCCCAACGATCGTCCTGATGGCGGGGTTGCAGGGAACAGGGAAAACCACGGCCACTGCTAAACTGGCCTTGCATCTGCGCAAACAGGAGCGATCGGCCCTGATGGTGGCCACCGACGTGTATCGACCCGCTGCGATCGACCAATTGGTCACCCTAGGGCAGCAGATTGATGTACCCGTATTTGAACTGGGGACCGATGTGAACCCGGTGGAGATTGCCCGCCAGGGGATTGCCAAGGCCAAGGCCGAGGGCTTCGATACGGTCCTGATCGACACGGCGGGCCGCTTGCAGATTGACCCGGCGATGATGGCGGAGTTGGCAGAAATTAAGGCGATCGCCCAACCCCATGAAGTCCTGCTGGTGGTCGATGCCATGACCGGGCAGGAGGCAGCGAATCTGACGCGCACGTTCCATGAGCAAATTGGCATCACGGGGGCTATCCTCACCAAGCTGGATGGGGATACGCGGGGCGGCGCGGCCCTCTCGGTGCGGCAAATTTCGGGTCAGCCGATTAAGTTTATTGGGGTTGGCGAAAAGGTGGAGGCCCTGCAACCCTTTTACCCCGATCGCATGGCCTCCCGGATTTTGGGCATGGGCGATGTCCTGACCCTGGTGGAAAAAGCCCAGGAAGCGGTCGATATCGCCGATGCCGAGAAGATGCAGGAGAAAATTCTCTCGGCCCAGTTCGACTTTAATGACTTCCTCAAGCAGATGCGGCTGCTAAAGAATATGGGGTCCTTTGCCGGCTTTCTGAAGCTCGTGCCGGGGATGCCGAAACTCTCCAGCAATCAACTGGAGGAGGCCGAAGTTAAGCTGAAGCTGACGGAGTCGATGATCAACTCGATGACCGAACAGGAACGGCGTAACCCGGAATTACTCGCTGCTTCCCCCAGCCGTCGTCGCCGCATTGCCAAGGGATCGGGCCACAGGGAAACCGAGGTCAGTAAACTGGTCACCGAATTCCAGAAAATGCGCACCATGATGCAGCAAATGGGGCAAGGCGGTTTTCCGGGAATGCCGGGAATGGGCATGCCCTCTCCCTTTGGGGGCCAGCCCCCCCAGGGTTGGCGCGGTCATCCCGGCGGTGGCATGAAGAAGCCCAAAAAACTCAAGAAGAAAAAGGGCTTTGGCGATTTGTAGGGTAGCCGCCAGTCGGCGGCTGATGCCGGAGATAAGGCGAGGCAAGCCGTATAGGAACCCGATGCGGGTTATGGCCGACGAATTGGGAACTGAGGCGTCTACATGGGTGTTGACTACGATCTGGTGATTATGGGGGGCAGTCTTGCGGGACGCTATGCTGCTGCTGCCGCCGTGGGAATGCGGGCACGGGTAGCCCTGGTCGAACCCCAACCCGCCGAGGTTGATCCCTATTTCCTCAGTCAGGTTTGGCTTCAGGCATGGCAACAGGTGGGCATTGTCCAGCAGCACCGCTACCAGGCGGGCTTCATGGGGTTACCGGTCCCGCCCCTGGACGCCGATCCCCTAGCGACCCTGGATTGGTCCCAAACGACGGCCTGGTCCCAGGCGATGGCTGCTGCCACGATCGCCGAGCTGAGCTGCGATCGCCTGGCCCAACTGGGGGTGGATGTTATACGCGCAACCGGCCAATTCCACCTGCGTCCCCGCCTGTGCTTGACGACCGAAACGCGATCGCTCACGGCCCGTGCCTACATCTTGGCCCCTGCTTCCCAGGCGATCGTGCCCCCGATCGCCGGCCTTCAGACCGTGGGGTACTTGACCCCCGTGACCTTGGGGCAGCGGGTCACTCAACTTCCGCAACGGATCGCGATCGTCGGCAATCACGCCAGCGGCGTCGTGCTGGCCCAAGCTCTGAATCGCCTGGGGGTGGCCGTCACCCTGGCCACGGATGATCCCTACCTGCTCATCCAGATGGATGCCGATATCGCCCGGTTGGTACAGGTGCAGCTAGAGGCCGAGGGCGTTCAGGTCCTCACCCAAGCCCCCGTTACCCAGATTAGCCCGCAGGGGGCGCAGGTCCAGGTGCACTGGGGCCAGCGATCGCAGGTGGTTGACGTGATCGTGGTCGCAGCGGGGTGGCAGTTGGACTGGGCCGCTTGCAACCTGGAAGCCCTGGGTCTGAAGTCCGATCGCGGTCGCTTGCGCCTTAACCGGCGGTACCAAACTGTCCAGCCCCGCCTCTACTGTTGCAACCAAACCGACTCAGAGGAGGCGATCCGTGCCCAGGTTCGGATTGCCCTGCGTCATGCCCTCTTGGGTCCCCTAGCCCATACCCAGTCGCCAATCGTCCCCCAGTTGTTGGGGACAGAACCCGAGGTGGCGGGGATTGGGTTACTGGCGGCGCAAGCCTACCGTCGCTATGGCAAGGATCAGGTGTGGGTCTTGCAGCAGGCCGTGGCCACGATCGCAGCCGCCCAGGTACAATCCCAGACCTGGGGCTTCTGTAAATTAGTCGTTCATCGCAACGGGACCCTCCTGGGTGCCCACCTCGTGGGGCCGGGGGCCAGTAGCTTGATCGCGCCCATCACCCTCAGCCTGCGGCAAAAACTCAAGGTGTCGGCCCTTGCCCAGGGGACACCCGCCCTCCCAGCGGATCTAACCATCCCAGGGATCGCCCTCGCCGCGATCGTCAGTCAAACCGCAGCCCAATGGCAATTTGAAAAGCTGCAACACAGCCCCTTCTGGCAGAATGTCCTAGAGAGTTTTTTCGGCTGGCGACGCCGTTAAACCTGCCCAACACGCTCAGGACTGCCCATGCAACTTATTGTCGAAGGTTGGCGCTTTATTCCCCATTCCTATGCGATCGTCAATCAGTTTCAATTGCTGGCCTTGCAGCAGTATCCCCAGGTGGACCTGTTCCATTGGGATGCCCCCTTTGCGGTGGCGGACTGGCAACCCGTGCGGGGGTTGATGTCGCCGGAACAAGAGGCGGCGATCGCGGCGATTCCGGCGCCAAGTCCTGACCAACTCGCCGATGCGACGTTGCGCCTGTATGGCCCCTTTAACTTTGCACCCACTCCGTCACGGCGCACCTTTGTCTGCGCCGTGACGGAGTGGGGCAAGGTAACGGAGGCGATGCAGCGGGCGATGAATCTTACTTCTCTGAAGGACTTGACCTTAGACCCCAGGGTGACGATCGTGACCCCTTCGGCCTGGTCTCGGACCGGCTTAGTGTTTAGCGGTATTGACCCCGAGCGGATTGTGATTATTCCCCACGGCTTTGACCCAGCGATCTACCACCCGCTCCCCGCAGACGAACGGCAGGCCTTGCGCCGCCAGTTAGGTTGGGAGGATGATTTTATCTTTTTGAATGTGAGCGTCATGAGCAACCGTAAGGGGGTGGGCTTGCTGCTTAAGGCATTTGCCCAGATCGTGCAGCGCTATCCCCAGGCCAAGTTGGTGCTGAAGGGCCGGGAAGCGATTTTTGGCTCCCGCCAGTCGATCAGTCGCAGCAGTCGGACGGTGCTGACGGTTGCCGAAGCGGATCGGATGCGGCCCCGGTGTCAGTATTTGGGAGATACCCTGTCCTTTCGGGAGGTTGCCCACCTCTATCAGGCAGCGGATGTCTATGTGGCTCCCTATGTGGCTGAGGGGTTTAATTTGCCCGTTTTGGAGGCGGCGGCCTGTGGGTTGCCCGTGATCTGTACCCAAGGGGGACCTACGGATGACTTCACCCACCCCGACTTTGCCTTGGGGATCAAGAGTCAGCGGCGGGCGATCCAGTTGGAGGGGGAGGAACGCTATGGTCTCTTTGCCGACCTGGATCACTTGATTAGCTTGATGCAAACGGCGATCGAGCATACGGCCTTTAGGACCCAAGCCCGTCAGGTTGGTCCGGCTTTTGTCCGTGCCCGCTTTACCTGGCAGCATGTGGCGGAGCAATTATTAGCCTTATTGACTTCCTAGATTGGGAGCGCCCCCTGACGCCGGACAGTTAGGGCGTCGCTGGCCTGTTCGCGATCGTCAAAGTGAATTTTCTCGGTCCCCAAGATCTGGTAATCCTCATGCCCCTTACCGGCAATGAGCACCCCGTCACCGGGTTTGGCTTGGAGGATGGCCGTGCGGATGGCCCTGGCGCGATCGGGCATTACCGTCGGGGACACGGTATCGGGAATCCCCGCCAGAATATCTGCCAAAATCCGCTCCGGATCTTCCGTGCGGGGATTATCAGACGTGACCACCACCTGATCGGCTAACGCTGCCGCAATCCGTCCCATCTGGGGCCGCTTGGTGCGATCACGATCGCCGCCACAGCCAAACACACAGATCAGATCGCCCTGGATAAAGGGGCGGGCGGCTTTGAGCAGGTTCTCCAAACTATCCGGTGTGTGGGCATAGTCCACAATCACCGTAATGTCCTGCTCTGGGTAGGCCCGCACCTGCTGCATCCGACCGGGTACCCCAGGGAAACCAGGCAACGCCTGCATCATCCCGGCGAGATCTAACCCTAAGTGCAACCCCGCCCCGATCGCTGCCAGGAGATTGGCCAGGTTAAACTGTCCCACCAGGGGCGACTGAAAGGCGATCGTTCCTTGGGGCGTATGCAACTGACCGGCAACCCCGGTTGCCCCATAGGTTAAATCACTCATCCACAGGTCTGCACGGGCATCGCTGACACTGTAGCGCCAAACCTGGTCCGCCGGGAGTTGGGCGATGAGCCGTTGGCCATAGGGATCATCCTGGTTCACGATCGCCCGTCCCTTGCGGTAGGGGGGACCAAACAGACGGGCCTTCGCGGCAAAATAATCCTCCATCGACGGGTGAAAATCCAGGTGATCCTGGGTGAGGTTGGTAAACACCGTCGCCGCAAACTCACACCCCAATACCCGATTTTGGGCCAGGGCATGGGAACTCACCTCCATCACCCCAAACTCACAACCCGCCGTGACCGCTGCGGCCAATTGGCGCTGGAGATCCACCGCAAAGGGGGTTGTGTGCACTGCCGTTTGTTGAAACCCCGGCCAGCGTGTATAGAGCGTTCCCAGCAACGCCGTGGGCCGCTGGCTGGCCGCCAGAAAGAAATCAATCAAATGGGTGGTCGTCGTCTTGCCATTGGTGCCTGTCACCCCCACCAGTTGCAATTGCTGCGTGGGCTGGCCAAAAAAACGGGCCGCCACCTGCGCACAGGTCGTCACCACATCTGGCACCGGAATGATGCACAGATCCCTAGCCTTCAATTGGGCGGCGGCCTGGGGCGAGACGATCGCCGCCACCGCTCCCGCTGCGATCGCACTTTCGGCAAACTCACCCCCATCAACCCGCGTCCCCGGCATCCCAATAAACAAATCCCCCGGTTGGCAAGCCAGGGAATTGGTATTCAGATCCTTGATCTCAGCCGTCCAGGCGGCATGGTCAGGCAGGGTGCCCGCAGGGATCATGCCCGTGAGTAAGTCGCGTAGGATCATGCTAGGCCACCTCCAGCACACCAGTTGAGGAAACAGTTGAGGAAACAGGGGATATCATTGCGCACCCTTGGGCTTGATTAATAATCGTTGGCTGCAAAATATTTCTGTAGCGTTTTTGTCAACTGCTCCACGCTGGCACGGGGTGAGGGGCGCGGAATCGAGATCGCGCCGGCCTCGCCAATCATCTCATCCTGCACCAGGTACAATACCGGAATGGATGCCTGGTACGCCTCCTGCCACTCGGGGCGATCGTAAATGTTGCGCACCTCTAGTTCAAAGTTGAGGGTTTCAGTAATCTGGGCCAGTTTTTCCTTTAATCCCTGGCAAAGATGACAACCCGGTTTCCCATACATAATTAAACGCATACGATCTGTCCTCAAGATTGGCGTCGTGCCCCGATCGGAGAAGCTGACCGCGACACTGTACAACTCCAGATAAGTTTAGATCCTAACCTAGCCGCCCTCACACCTGATCACCCGCCTCCCCCACCCACCTTGATTGCGTTGACGCTGCCCCCTATGCGCCTTTCCCAGGGACATCTGAAACTCCTTGAAACCTGCCCCCGCAAATTCCAGCACCTATATCTAGAGCAACTGGCGGCTCCGATCGCGGCGGAGCAAGTCGAGCGTCTCACCTGGGGTAGCCGTTTTCACCGCCTCCTGCAACAGCGGGAATTGGCGCTCCCGATCGCCCCCCTGTTAGAAGCCGATCCGCAATTGGCGCAACAATTCCATACCTTTACCATGACGGTCCCGGACATTGCCAGCCTCAGCGTGCCGGAACCCGGATTACGCGAAAGTGAACATGAGCGCACGATCGAGTGCCAAGGCTATTCCCTGGTTGTTGTCTACGACCTCCTGATTGCCGACACCGAACAAGCCCATATCCTCGACTGGAAAACCTATGCACAACCCTCCCAGCCGCAACGCCTCCAGCAGGATTGGCAAACCCGCCTCTATCTCTGGGTGCTGGCCGCCACCAGTACCTATGCGCCCGAGCGGCTGAAAATGACCTATTGGTTTGCCCAGGGGGAGAGGGAAGGGAGGAGCGAGCAGGGAGAAGCGAGAGGGGAGAAGTGGGAAGCACAAGCCGCAACGATCGCTGACAATCATCGCCTGACTCGCCCCACCC